>NZ_JBLYZG010000022.1:0-78318 GCF_049310245.1 Endozoicomonas sp. ALB115
CAGGACCTACAGATGTGCGGAAATCGCGTTATATCATGCGCTTGGCAAGTTACCTGAACCGGAAATGACCCACAGATTTTACTGACGAGGCGAATTTTGTAATCCCCATGAACCCGTCATTCTTGATCATTATTCACGCGTTATATCTTTACTATCAAAGTAAAAAGCTGTTAATGAAAAAACAGATCACTCCAATACCACCTCGCACACACAGCCCTTATAGGTGACATAACTTTTGTCTATATAGTAAAGCGAAAGTGCCATTATAATGTCCCACCTTAATTACGGCTTTCTCATCCAAACGATATTTACGGCCTTATTTCATGCAAAATCCAACACTTAAACTCTGGTTGGCGTTCTGCGCACTGCTGCCGCTGGGGATTTTTCTGCTGATCAGCGCCAGCTATCAACCACCGGAGTCTCTGCTGCATTGGCCCTGGATTCCGTCACTGGGTATTGATTTTTCACTCCGCCTTGATGGCCTCAGCGTCCTCTTTGCCAGTTTAATCAGTGGCGTCGGGTTTCTGGTTCAGCTCTATGCCATCGCTTATATGAAACCCTATAAAGGCCGCAGTGCGTTTCACCTCTATCTGACCCTGTTTATGCTGGCCATGCTGGGTCTGGTGCTGGCCGATAACCTGCTGTTGCTGTTCGTATTCTGGGAATTAACCACCCTCACCTCCTATCTGCTGATTGGCTTTAACCACGAACAGGAAAAATCCCGCAAGAACGCCCTGCAAGCCATGCTGGTCACCGGCAGCGGCGGTCTGGCACTGTTGGCGGGCCTGATTATGCTGGGGGAAATGGCGGGTACCTACAGCCTCAGCGCCATCATCACCCAGGGTGCTTCGCTGTCTCAGCACGCCTGGTTTACACCATCACTGTTGCTTGTTTTGCTGGGGGTATTCACCAAATCGGCACAGTTTCCCTTTCATTTCTGGTTGCCCGGTGCCATGGCCGCACCAACCCCCGTCAGTGCCTATCTGCACTCGTCCACCATGGTCAAAGCCGGTGTTTACCTGCTGGCACGACTGCTGCCGGTGTACGGTGACAGCACGTTATGGTTCACGCTGCTGTGCAGTGCCGGTGCTTTTACTGCCCTGTGGTGCGCCTTACAGGCTTACCGTCAGACCGACTTAAAGCTGATGCTTGCCTTCAGCACCAATGTCATTCTTGGCCAGCTGGTGATGCTGATCGGCATCGGCAGCAGCTATGCCATCACTGCCGCATTACTGTTGATTGCCGCGCACTCCTTTTATAAGGCCGGACTGTTTATGGTGGTCGGCAATATCGATAAGGCCACCGGCACCCGGGAATACCATGAACTGGCGGGCCTGCGTGCGGTGCTGGCCATCAGCTTTACCGCCGCTTTGGTGACCGCTGCGTCAAAGGCGGGTCTGCCACCGTCGTTTGGTTTCCTGTCCAAGGAATATCTCTATAAAGCAGGGCTGGAATTTGGCTGGGTACTTTCCGGCTCCATGCTGCTGGCTAATGCCATTATGGTGGCGCTGGCATTGCTGATCGTCATCAAACCCTTTTTACGGCCTCACAATGCCAAGGCCGCACCGATGAAAGCCGTTGAGCATAATCCGCTGCTCTGGTTGCCCCCCATCGTTCTGGCACTGCTGTCGATCATTGTGCCGCTGGCTCTGTTGAACTGGTATCAGGGTCTGGTGATTGATCCCGCTGCCACGGTAATGCTGGCTACCCCGAAAACGGTGAAGCTCTGGGAAGGGTTAAACCTGCCACTGCTGCTAAGTGCACTCACGTTGTTACTGGGTATCTTGCTCTATGTTGGCTATCCACGCCTGAAGCCCCGGCTCGACCAGCTTATGTCCGGGCTGCCCTCCGGCCCTGCGGTTTATCAGTCCCTGCTGGATGCGGTGGTCAAGCTGGCAAACTGGCAAACCCGGCTGCTACAGCACGGTCAGCTCACTCAATACAGCCTGCAGTTTTTCCTGGTACTACTGGCCTTTCTCGGCACCGTACTCTGGCAAATACACCCCCTGCCACCGATTGATTGGGATCTGAAGTACTACGATATTCTGCTGGCCCTGTTTCTGGTCATCGCCCCGGTGGTGGTGGTCAAGGCCCGCACCCTGCTGTTGGCGGTGACCGCACTGGGCACCATTGGCTTTCTGACCACACTGGTTTTCCTGGTGTACAGCGCCCCGGATGTGGCCAAAACGCAGCTGCTGGTAGAGACCCTGTTGGTGGTCTTTATCGCCATCGTGTTACGCCATCTATCTGCTGCCAACACGGTTCCCCAGCATTCAGCGCTTCGCCGCCTGGTACACGCCGGCGTTGCCGCAGGCATCGGCATCAGCATCACCCTGGCTCTGTGGATTATTACCGCCGAACCCATGAATCAGGCAATCTCCGAGTTCTATGCCCAAACCAGTGTCAGCGGTGGCCGAGGGCGCAATATCGTCAATGTTATCCTGGTGGATTTCCGCGCGTTTGACACCCTCGGAGAAGCCGTTGTGGTGGTGATTGCCGGATTGGCAACCGTCGCGGTACTGGCTGGCAAACGGATTAACCAGATGGTCTCTGAAACCCCCAAGGAGCACCGTTAATGTCATCGATTATCTTTCGTACCAGCGCCCATATCGTCACGGTGCTGATGCTGGTGTTTTCTGTTTACCTGCTGTTGCGTGGCCATAACAATCCCGGCGGCGGGTTTATTGCCGGCCTGATTGCCGTCATTGCCTTTGCCCTGCTAATGCTGGCCGAAACCCCGGCCTATGTCCGAGAGCGCCTGGTCTATTCACCGGCCACCTTTGCGGGTTCTGGTGTGGCCATAGCGCTGTTCGCCGGTCTGCTGCCGCTGTTTTTCGGGCAGCCTTTTCTCTCTGGCCTGTGGCTGGGCAAAGTCGGCAGCCCACTGTTATTCGACGTTGGCGTATACCTCGCTGTCATCGGATCGGTACTGATGATCCTGCTCAATGTTGAAGAGGAGTTAAGTTGATGGAGTTTCTCTGGTGTCTGGTCGTCGGCCTGATGACTGCCTGCGGCGTTTTCCTGATGCTGGAGCGTCATATCGTGCGCTTTCTGTTCGGTATGATCCTGGTCAGTAACGCCATCAACCTGGCCATTTTTGTCGCTGGCCGCTTAACCCGGGGCAATCCGCCACTGATTGCCAGTGATGCCCTGCTCCCGGCTGCTGGTTACGCCAACCCGCTGCCACAGGCGCTGATTCTGACCGCCATTGTGATCGGTTTCGGTCTGTTATTGTTCACCTTACTACTGGCCTACCGCGCCATTAAAGAATTTGGCACCGCTGATATGGACAAAATGCAACATGCGGAGACAGAGCAATGACCCATTGGCTACTGGTTATGCCTGTTTTTATTCCACTGCTGACCGCTACCGCCTGCGCTTTCAGCTTTCGCGCCCGCACTCTGTCATCGGTGATCAGCTGGTCCGGAGCCCTCGCCAACCTGTGTATCGCCCTGTGGCTGATTCAACAGGTCATTTCCCAGGGCCTGCAGGTAACCGCCTTTGGTGACTGGCAAGCCCCCTTCGGCATTGTCTTTGTCGCCGACCTGGTATCGGCCAGCATGGTGCTGATTACCGCCATAATCGGTGTCGCGATTGTGCTCTACAGCACCACCGATTTGCGCTGCAAACCGTTCTATGGGATCTATCACAGTTTGATTCATGCGCTGCTGGCCGGTGTGATGGGCAGCTTTTTAACCGGCGACATTTTCAATCTCTATGTGTTTTTTGAGGTCATGCTCATTACCTCATTTGGCCTGATGGTACTGAATGCCAATAAACAGCAGGTGGATGCGGCGGTTAAATACGTGGTGCTCAACCTGATCTCCACCATGGTTTTCCTGTTGGCCATCGGTCTGCTGTATGGCGCTACCGGCACCTTGAATATGGCCGACCTGCACGCCAAAGTTCCGTTACTGCCGGACACCACCATGATGCTGATTTCCGGGTTGTTTCTGTTTGGCTTTGCCATCAAGGCATCGGCGTTCCCGGTCTTCTCCTGGCTGCCAGCGTCCTATCATCATCTGCCCAGCGCCATCGTTGCCCTGTACGCCGCACTGCTGACCAAAGTGGGGGTTTATGCGTTGCTCCGCGTCTTCACCATTGTGTTTGACCTGGTCGATAGCGGCTACCAGCCATTGCTGATGGTGATTGCCGGCCTGACCATGCTCACGGGCGTGTTTGGGGCGGCCAGTCAATTCCATATTAAACGTATTCTGTCGTTTCATATTATCAGTCAGATTGGTTATATGCTGATGGGGCTGGCCATCTATACACCGCTGGCCATCACGGGCGCGATTTTCTACATCATCCACCACATTATTGTTAAGGCCAATTTGTTCCTGATCGGCGGCTTCCTGCAGCGCGCACAGGGCAGTGATAACCTGCGTGAGCTGGGTGGCGCTTATCAAAGCATGCCGTGGCTGGCCCTGTTGTTTCTGATTCCGGCGTTCTCTCTGGCGGGCTTTCCACCGCTGTCCGGATTCTGGGGCAAGTTTCTGGTGATCAAGGCAAGCCTGCAAACTGACGCCTATCTGCTGGCGGCCACCGCCCTGTTTGTTGGCCTGATGACTATTTATTCCATGACCAAAATCTGGGCCGAAGCGTTCTGGAAACCGCTGCCGGATAATGCCGCTGCACCGATCCCCCTGACCCGGCGGGAAAACTGCCTGTATATCGTCCCTATTGCAGCACTGGCCGTATTGACCATTCTGATTGGTTTGCTGGTCGAACCCATTTATCAGCTGGCAGAAACCTCTGCAACCAACCTGCTCAATCCACAGCCTTATATTGATGCCGTGCTTGGCAGCGACAGCACGGCCTACTCAGCGCATCTCTCCATACCAGGACCCGCTGGAGGAACGCAACCATGAACCTGTTTTTGTTAAACATCCTGCTGGCGTTTGGCTGGATGCTGCTGAACGGCGACTATGGCAGCACCGATTTTACCATTGGTTTTGTGGTCGGTTTTTTTGCCCTGTTGCTGACCGAACCTTTTCGTAATAAACCCCACTACGGCCGCAAATTCCTGGCAGCCCTGAAGCTGCTGGCGGTGTTCCTGTACAAACTGCTGACCAGTAGCCTGCAAGTGGTGTGGGACGTCATCACCCCCACCCACCTGAGCCATCCGGCCATTATCAAAGTGCCGCTGGCGGTTGAATCTGACATGGAGATTATGTTGCTGGCCAATATGGTGTCGCTAACGCCGGGCTCACTGACGCTGGATGTCAGTGAAGATCGCCGGTATTTGATCGTACATGCCATGTTCAGCAAGAACGAACAATCGGTGATCGACGATATCAAAACATCATTGGAGCGTCGTATTCTGGAGGTGACCCGTGACTGACATGATGGTTTTTGCCACTCATTTCGCCTTTGTCGGTTTGTTAGCCAGCCTGGTCCTGGCATTTATCCGACTGTGCAAAGGCCCTTCGCTGGCGGATCGGGTGATCGCCCTGGATCTCATCGCCTTTATCACCATCGGCTTTATTGGTGTATTCACCATTTACAGCAACGCCACCGCGTTTATGGATATTGCCATCACCCTGGCCCTGGTGGCGTTTCTCAGCACCATTGCCTTTGCCCGCTTTATTATGCGCGTGCCACTGAGTCAGTCTCGCGCTGATGCGGGCTTAAGTTCAGGAGAAAAATCATGATGGATTGGGTCGTCGCCAGCTGTTTAATTGTCGGAGTACTGTTCAGCTTTTTCTCTGCGCTGGGTATTTTACGGATGCCGGATGCTTACATTCGCATGCACTCATCCACCAAAGCGGGCACCATCGGGGTTGGTTTAATTATGGTGGCTGTGGCCCTGCACTTTCAGGGGGTTTCCATCAGTTCCCGGGCCGTCGGGATTATCGCCTTCATTCTGATGACCGCCCCCGTTGCAGCACATCTGATGGGTAAATCGCTGTTGATGAATAATTACCAGATGTGGCGTGGTCATCAGCAGGATTAACTCTTCCCTTCTGAAGCAGGCCTGAAACTTCGGGCCTTTTTTCACTTCGGTGCCTCTTCTTTTCGACGCCGCTTCAGGGATCATGGGGAAATTATTTAAGAACAATCAGTTTGCAAATGAACCTGCTAAAACGACTCCCCCCTTTTATCCTGACATTTTCCTCACTTGTTTCAGTTTTTTTTGCTTTCCCTGTCTTTGATGATTTCTGCCGCACTGACTTGATAAACAAGATTCAAGTACTGGAATTTTCCAACAGTCCCCGAGCCAGCAAGAAATAGATTGCTGTTTTGTGTTTTCGTGGTTGCTCAAACTTGAGCACAAATCTAGGAGCCTGTCCGAGAATAGCGCCCACAGCGAGGATGGCAGAAAATTGAGGATAAAAATTTCGTTTTGTGAGGTGAATAGCGGGGCTATTTGCCGAACAAAACGGAATTTTTAGACCAATTTGCTGCCACCGCACGACTGCATGGATGCAGGAGCTAGAGCAACGCAGGAGAAGTTGCCGCGTAGGGCAGTCTATTCTCGGACAGGCTCCTAGGACAATGAACTTTCTCTTGATTAGATGGTCTTAAAAATCACTGGACAGCGACTGTCCACTTAACAAAAGAGCCATTGATCAAACCAAATTCTTATGGTCGCCATAGTCGGTCGGTCCTAATAATTTGTGATCTGATTTTTCAGTCACCCTGCACAATGAAAATTCCACATTGCTCAGGTCATTATTGCCTGGCTGGGGAGTTCTCAAGGCAAAAATGATTACAACCTTAAATGATGAACTCACTACCCGTTTTACCCGGCTCTTCTTCTGAAGCTGCAAGGAAAGGAGCCATACACAACACTGACCATGGCCAGGATCCTGTCAATAAGCCCCAGGGCAAGGTTTCCGTTAAATGTCACATCGGACAACAGCACTGTTTCGATTTCACCTCAACCGGAGACATTTCACTGACCCAGCGGGATATCCAACACCTGTCAGCCCATCTGCCCGGATTTAAGCCACAGCCCGGGAATGGTGACCAGAGCCTGGTGACCGTGGAACACGTCCAGACCAACGACCGCCCGGTCATCGTGCAACGTGAAGGAGCCGTTCAGGTTATGGCTCCCGATAACGACATCATGCCGGATACCCTGCCACACCTTCTTTACGGGGCCTGTCGGGTTGAGTGGTTACGAAAAAAACTGTTCCCGGTCCATGCGGCCTGTATCGGCGATGCCTCGGGCTGTTACCTGCTTGCCGGTGCCTCTGGCTCTGGCAAAACCACACTGGTACTGAAGCATGCCCTGCGGCATCTCAAACTGCCAGAACGAAAAATCATCTCGGCAGACAAAACCCTCGTCAGGTTTACCGATGACGGGCAACTCAAAGCCGTTGCGGGCACCAAGACCATTTCGGTGCGTAACCATGATATGCCCAAATGGGAGCCCGTGGTCAGTGCCGGAGTTGCTGAAGCAGGAAAATCTGAACAGTCCCTCACCAGTGTTGGCGACCGGACGCATTTTCAGCTGCCTTCGGATTACTACAGTGACCCGGAATCGGAAGTCCCGATACGGGACATTGTGCTGGTCAAGTTAACCGACGATTTCATGGAAAAAACCCTGACCCCTGAAAGCGCAAGACATCAGCTGTTTAACCTGTTCCTCGACAAGCAGCGCGAGGATATTCTGATTGGTGATTATGATGCCGTCCTTGATGGAACCGTTCCTCGCGAGGTCAAAGACTACCTGGCGCAGAAGCTCAGTGATTATCTTCGCGAGGACGGGCGGCAAACACGACAGATCAGCGGTCCACTGCAGGACGTTTACCAATCCATCATGCCCACGCTGTCCATGGAGGTGCTGCCAACGGAGAAAAAAAAAAGATAGTGATTGGCATCTGTGGCATTGGCAACGGCCATCTGAACCGTCAGTTGCCCTGCCTCAATTACCTCAGGGACAGAGATCATCAGATCGTCCTGTTCACTTATGGGCAGGCGCTGGAGTATTTCCACAACCATCAGAAGGAGTATCCGGGGATTCGCGTATGTGAGGTGAACAATCCCTACATTGCTGGCTGTCTGACCGGGCTGGATTTTGAGGCCACCAGTAAGCTGCCACAAAACAACCGCATGAACTTCAACCAAATCAACTTCCGGGCCATGGCAGTAGCGAACCAAAAACTGGGTACTCCGGATCTGGTGATCAGTGATTACGAGCAGGTGTCCGCCCAGTATGCCTACAGCAAGCAGGCTCCGCTGATCACCAGCGACCAGCAAAGCAAGTTTTTAACCGGCAGCTTCATACCTGATCTGGCGGGTACGTCATTTCGGGATGAACGGGAGCGGCTGTCACTTTTCTTTCCCCGTGCCGACAGGCGTTTGGCAATCTCTTTCTTCAACGTTCAACCTGATATTCAAGAGCAACAGCGCAGGGATATTGCCAATGTAACCCTGCTGCCACCGGTGATTCGTCCGGAAATCATTGCTGCCAAAGAACAAGGCCATGGCACAACGGCCTCGTTACTGATGTACATTACTGCCCAGTCGTGGACCTCTCTGCCTATTGATCAATGGCTACAGACCGTCCAGGAGAATGTACCAGACGACATCACAGTACATATATTTTTACCCATACAGTGTCTGCTTCCTGCTGATAGTGAGTGTTGTCGGTTTTATCACCATGGCGACGCCCAATTTGTTTCATTACTCGCGGCCTGCACCGGGGTGATCTCCACCGCAGGACACACACTGCTGTCAGAAGCCATGTACCTGAACAAGCCCGTCTATGCCATACCCCTGAAAAATCTGTATGAACAGCAGATCAATGCCAAAGTGATTGGCGACAACCAGTTTGGGATAAACTCGGGGGAGCTGAGTGCAGAAAAACTGAAAACGTTTATTGCCAACCTGGCTTTTTATTCCGACAACATCGGCAAAGATAATACCGTGCTTTTGCGGGGCAATGGCAAAGACCAGGTTATCCAGATCGTTGAGCAGACGCTGCAGGAAAACCAGCGCCCTGTTCAGGAGCCCTCCCCCTGCCAGGAGATCACATTTTCCAGCACGGATTCAGGGGCAGAAAAAAAGATACTGTTTAATGCAGAACCCTTCGGTTTTGGCCCTTCTGCTGCCATCGGGGAAATATTTCCTTACGTGCGCAAACAGGCCAGACACCTCGCCTATATCGGCGAAAAGCACACCCTCGATATTCAGTCCAAGTACCCCTATAACCGAATCATTGACTGCACCGGACAGGGCTCTGCCACCGACCGAAAAGAAAAGTACCTCCGCCACCTGCGTGAATACGATCTGTTTATCACCGCCTGTGATCTGGAGGTTGCCGGGTGGGCCAAAGAAGCAGGCCTTGAGGTCATCGTATATGATCCACTGTCCTGGTACTGGAAAGAGGTGTCTCCAGCCATTACCCATGCCGACCTCTATCTGGTACAGAACTTTCTCACCGTGCAGGAGCGGTTACAGGAAAACAGGAATAAACTGCCGGAAACCATCGTCGTACCTTCCATTGTTTCCGGCCTGCAGCGTCCTCAGGATAGGCACCCCCAAACCAATACGGCCAGTCTGTTGCTGGTCAATACCGGTGGGCTGATGAATCCCCTGGTGACTTCTTCCATCATGGTGAACTACGCAAAAATCATCATGAACTGCATCAACCAGACCCTTGGCAGTCACTACGACCAGCTCCAATTTCTGGGCAGCCGCACCCTGGCAGAGGCCACAGGGGACCAGTTTGAGGTCCAGACACTGACACCTGATCAAGTGCAGGATGTTTTGCAGCAATCAACAGTGGCCCTGATGACCCCGGGACTTGGCAACATATTTGAGGCGGCCGCCCTGGGGAAAAAAATTATCTGGCTGCCTCCGGCCAATGACAGCCAGGGCCAGCAGTTAACACTGCTCAAGCAAAATCACATGGTGGATGCCAGCATTGACTGGCATGACATCTTTCCCGGGACCGCTCCCATTGACTACTTCAAAAGTCAGGAAGAGGTTATGGAATCCATCACTCATCTTATCGAAAGGTTAACGACGGAACCCGGAGCAATCACAACACTCAGCCATCTCATGGCTATTGCTCACCAGCAATTGTCCCATACCGACGAGTCATCATTGAGTGAACTTGACCGACGATTTTCCCATGGCGGAGGGAAAGTCATTGCTGATCAGATTCTGCAAAGACTACATAAACAAAACACCCTGAAGGAGGAGGAAAAACAATGAACCCACTGGCACGCCCCAATTGCAGTAACAATACCTTTAAAGAGATCAGTTATACCGATCATAAAGTTTACGATGGACAGCGGGCTGACCCGAAAGTCATCAAAGAAGCCTTTGTGGAGCATGGCTACATCGTTGCCGGGAATGTTTCCACTGAAGCGGATCGTAACAGTGCCGCCAGCCTGTTGCAGCGTCAGGTCAAGCATCATCCGGAAGCCAGCATCAATGGTTTTTTTGAACTGTACCATGATGATGCCCTGGCCCAGCTGAGGCAGAACCCTACCATGGTCAAGCTGTTTGAAACCCTTTGGGATAATAAAAAACTATGGGTGGTATTTGACCGATGCATTTATATGCGGCCAGAAACAGACCATAACAGCTTCCTCCCCCTTCATGTGGATCAAAACCCTCATACCCAGCCCGGTTTCAGTGCAGTTCAAGGCTTACTGGCGCTCAGGGATTGTGATAAAACCACCGGCATGCTGGGTATTATCCCCGGCTCCCATCATGACTTCGGGCAATATAAATCGTGGTCAGATAAAAAACAGGGCTGGATTGAATATCAGGGCGAGGATGTACAAGACCGTTGGCAGGCACTCCGGGCTGTGCAATTGAAAGAGGGGGAGATGGTGGTTTGGGATTCTCGCCTGACCCACTCACGATTTAATCCAGACCCGGACTGCACCGACGACAGGCGCGACCGTATGCTGGCGATGATCAGCTTTCTCCCCGCCTCTGCCGATGAGGCGCTAAGGGAAAAAAGGGTGCACGCCCTGGAAAGTGGCGTAGGCCAATACGATCATGAAGCAGGATTGCGAAAAACGGCAGGTTCTCAGATTGAATCATTACGGGTGAACCGGGAAAACCTGACGGATACAGGCAGGAAAATCTATGGCGTCGAACCTTGGTGAGTACTACCTGACTAGAAAGGAAGCGCTTGATGATACCTTCTTCCCACGGTCCCCCGTGGGAATGCATACCAAATCTCTCCGTAAATTAGCCTCCCATAAAACTCTTATTATTCCGGGCAGAAACAGGCCGTTCCACCTCCTGCAGGCTCCAGCCGTTTATCTGAGTTAATTAATCAAAGGACAATCAGGCTGCCCGTGAACTTCCCGACCTTTGGCCTGTCCATTAAAACCGTGAATCAATGGTTGCGATGTGTCTCGCAGTGCCGGTAATAACTCATTAATAATGGGGCAAATCAATGAGTGACCCTTTGTCTTCAGGTGCCGCCGGTGTCCCGATGGCACCGGATTGGCCTGCACATCTGCCGACAAAAACCTCACCCTCTGACTCCCCGTCCAATATCGCGCTTGCGGAGATAAGTCCTCAGAAACAGCCCTCGCAGAAACAACCTTTATGGCAAACTTTGTGGCAAAGGAGGATTACTGAACTTCCTCCCGAACTGTTGGTCAAGATTTTTGACTACCTTGAATTCGATGATATCCGACGTATCAATGCAACCTGCCTTGCATTTCGGGACGTGGTCACAGAATACAAATACATTCAGGAACTGTCTTATTTTGCCCGGCTTCCCCAATGTTTCCGGGAACAGTTCCAGCAACATGTCTTTGGGCAGAAAAAATCCCGGTGCTTTCATCCATTTGCCACTCCAGCATCACGCTACAACAGAGGGATATCGTTCAGGGACAGGGTAATAAAGAACCTCCCGCAGATGTCCGCACTATTATGCCTTGACACCTTGGGGAGGATGGAATCATGTCCGGCTTATCGTATGGTCAAGCTATTTAAAGTTACGCTCCCTCAGCGTGCAGCATGGAATTCACAGCCACAGACCGGTGCCGCTCTTGAGGTTTGCTTCAGCCGGTCCAGTCATCATCTGTTGTTTTATGGCCGTTGCTTGAATGACTCCCGAATTCTGGCCAGGGATGACCAGGGGCAATGGGCAGAAGAGCACCTGAATTGGTCCGATAACAGCCGCTCCCGGGTGGTTTCCGGGGCAAATTTCAGTCCTTGTGAAAATCGCCTGTTTACCTGGAACGGTAAGAATCGCGCGAATATGTTGCAACCTGCCGACAACCGCTGGAACGAGGACGACACGCTAAAGTTGTCAGGTCATGCGGTCGTGTTCAGCCCCTCGGGGAAATATATGGCGGCCTACAAGCACGAACCTTTCATCGTCTGTCGCATGGACAACAATAATCAATGGCGGAAAGTGAAGGTTAACGGCCTCTCCGGAGAGTTGATTAAACACGCCCTGTTCAGTCCATCGGAGCGATATTTGGCACTCCTCTGGTCGCATCTACCATTTTGTGCGAGTGAAATAACGGTGCTATCTCTGAATGATTGTAGTGCTAAAGTCTGGAAATCACAGAGGTTGGAAAAATGTAAAGATGATTATGTTACTCATGCCCAATTTAGCCCGGTCGCGGATCAGTTTCTGGTGGGTTTTGAAAATCATTATGGCATTCCCGGGCGGGTCTCAATATACAGCCTGGAACCATCGGGGAAATGGGAAGAGACGATGATCTTCCCATACTTTTGTCCGGTTTTCTTGAGTTCTACCGGTCAATATCTGTTCAATAAGGCCTCATTCACGGGCTTCGTGGGCCTTGGCATGCTGCAAGATATGCTGCAAGACAGGGTCAGAGACCGTGATGTGCAGCTATGGCGCATACCGGAAAATTTGTCTGCCGGGTCGCTGGACGACGGTCGCTTGCTGCAGCCGGATGCCGTATCAAGAGCGATTCTTGATTCAGAAATAACGCTCAGACACAATTCTCTGGTGAAAGTGGCGCGGTTCAGTCCGTCTGACAACCACTTAGTGGTCAGCTGCGAGTCGGGTACAGTCTACATCTGGGGAAAGAGCCAGACTGGACAATGGGCAATTGAAACCATCACCGAAGAATGTGCCCCAATCACCGTACCCTGGTTTAGCCCGTCCGGCCTTCATGTGCTGACCTGGAACCCTTCAATGGTAGGAATCCTCGGGCGCAGCGGTCAACAGCACTGGTCACTCAAAGGGGATATCAAGCAAGACGGTATTCTGGAAGCCTACTTCAATCCACTATCAGAGCATGAGGTGATGGTCCTGAGCCAAACTCAGAATGGCGACGTTACCAATATCCATTTACAAGTCTGGGAAATAAGAGATGCAGGTACGCCGGATTGAAGACAAATGCGGTATGCATTACCACGCAGAGCGTGGAAATGACGAGATACCGGAGCCTGCTGGATGTCGAACAACCTGTTTCTGTCCGGAAACTTCCTGCCCTCAGGTCTGTCCAATATCACCATAAATCCTTGGTTATGAAGGTTTATAGTACATGGTTTCAATGAGCTTGACGTGTACAATCCCCGTTCACCCTGAGCGGAGTCGAAGGGTGCTTGGCACGATCTATCAGAGTCCGGAGCTTCCGCCCTTCGACAGGCTCAGGACGAACGGAGTGCGGAGGCATGACAACCCGTCAAACTCATTGAAACCATGTACTACCAGTAATGCCGGTAATAACTCATTAAGAATGTAGTAAGTCAATGAGCGACCCTCTGTTTCCAGGGGCTGTCGGCGCTTCGATTGCACCGGATTGGCCTGCAAATGAGCCTGCTAAAACGCCCCTCCCCGGCTCCCCACGCGCTATCGCACTCCCGGAGGCAAGTCCGCAGACACAGTTTCCGCAACAACAGCCGTTGTGGCAAAGAAGGATTACTGAACTCCCTCCCGAACTTTTGGCCATAATTTTTGACCACCTTGAATTCGATGACATCCGGCAAGTTAATGCAACCTGCCTGGCTTTCCGGGAAGTGGTGAAAGAATACAATTATATTCAGGAACTGTCTTATTTTGCCCGACTTCCCCGATGTTTCCGGGAACAGTTCCAGCAACAAGTCTTTGGGCAGAAAAAATCCCGGTGCTTTCATCCATTTGCCACTCCGGCATCACGCAACAACAGAGGGATATCGTTCAGGGACAGGATAATAAAGAACCTCCCGCAGATGTCCGCAATACTATGCCTTGAAACCCTGGAGAGGATGGAAAGATGTCCGGCTTACCGTCTGGTTCCGCAACGCAAAGTCACTCTGCCTCTGTCTGAAGCAAGGTGTCAAGAGCTTCATCCCGATCCCGTTTATGATGTTTGCTTCAGCCCGTCCGGTCGTCATCTGCTGTTTTATGGCCGTTGTTTGAATGGCTCCCGAATTCTGGCCAGGGATGACCAGGGGCAATGGGCAGAAGAGCACCTCAATTGGTCCGATAACAGCGGCAGTCGGGTGATTACCAGGGCAAGCTTCAGTGCTTGCACAAATCACCTGTTAACCCGGAGCGCTGAGGGCAACATTAATACCTGGCTACCTGCACACCGCTGCTGGAACGATGCCAGCATGGTAACGTTGCCGGATCAGACTGTCGAATTCAGCCTTTCAGGGAAATATATGGTGACCTACGGCAGGTACAATCATGTGATCACCTGGCGCATGGGTGAAAATAACAAGTGGCTGAAAATGAAGATTCGTGGCCTACCCACCGGAGTATTCGCTGATGACGTCCGGTTCAGTCCATCGGAGCAGCATTTGATGTTGCGCTGGTCGGCTCCACAGGGAGAGGGTGGGCAAATGGCTATGTTATCGCTGGATGGTCCCGACGCCTGGTCAGTACAGCCGTTAAATTTATTAAGCAAAGGTATTGTTGCTTTTTCCCACTTCAGCCAAGTGGCGGATCAGCTTCTGATGGGTATTAGCGAACTTCCTGTCAAATGCGGGCGGGTCTCAATTTACAGCCCGGAACCATCGGGGAAATGGGAGGAGACAATAATCTTCCCATACTTGTATCCGCTTCGCTTCAGCCCTGCCGGTAAATACGTATTCAGTGAATGCAGCACCAGTGGCCGTCATGCGTTGCTATGGCGCAGACCGGAAAAATTATCTGACTGGTCTCTTGACCACTGTCGTTTTCCTCAGTTGGATGAAGCATCAAGAGCGAGGCTTGACTCAGCTATCATGCTCAAACATGACTCCCGTGTGGATACGGTGCTGTTCAATCCGTCTGACAGCCACTTACTGGTCTGCTGCAGGCCAGATACAGTCCATATCTGGGGGAAGAACCAGGCAGGAGAATGGTCAATTCAAACCACCACCAGGGAGTGCGCCCCGACCACCACCCCCTGCTTTAGCCTGTCCGGCATTCATGCGCTGACTTGTAACTCTTCAATGGTAGGAATCCTGGGGCGCAACGGTCAACAGCACTGGTCACTCAAAGGGGTTATCAAGCAAGACGGTATTCTGCAAGCCTACTTCAATCCGCTATCAGAGTATGAGGTGGTGGTCCTGAGCCAAACTAAGAATGGCGACGTTACCAATATCAGTTTACAAGTCTGGGAAATAAGAGATGCTGGTACGCCGGATTGAAGGCAAATCCGGTATGCATTACCACGCAGAGCGTAGAAATGAGGAGATAGCGGAGCCTGCAAGATGTCAAACAACCTGTTTCTGTCCGGAAACTTCCTGCCCTCAGGTCTGTCCAATATCACCATAAATCCATGGTTATGAAGGTTCTGGTACATAACTCATTAAGAATGGAGCATGTCAATGAGCGACCCTCTGTTTCCAGGGGCTGTCGGTGCTTCAATTGCACCGGATTGGCCTGCCAGTGAGCCTGCTGAAACGACACCCTCCAGCTCCGCTACCGCGCTCCCGGAGGCAAGCCCGCAGACACAGTTTCCGCAACAATTTCCGCAAAAACAGCCGTTGTGGCAAAGAAGGATTACTGAACTCCCCCCCGAACTTTTGGTCATGATTTTTGACCACCTTGAATTCGATGACATCCCGCAAGTTAATGCAACCTGCCAGGCTTTCCGGGAAGTGGTGAAAGAATACAATTATATTCAGGAACTGTCTTATTTTGCCCGACTTCCGCAATCCTTCCGGGAACAATACCGGCAAACAGCCCCGTGGCAGAAAAAATCCTGGTGCTTTCATCCATTTGCCACTCCAGCATCACCTGATAGAGGGATATCGTTCAGGAACAGGATAATAAAGAGCCTCCCTCAGATGTCCGCACTACTAAGCCTTGACACCTTGCGGAGGATGGAATCATGCCCGGCTTACCGCCTGGTTCCGCGACACAAAGTCACTCTCCCGCTGCGTGAAGCGGGTGAACCATATAAACAGACCGAAGCTATTGTTGATTTTTGCTTAAGCCAGTCCAGTCGTCATCTGTTGTTCTATGGCCGTTTTTTGAATGGCTCCCGAATTCTGGCCAGGGATGACCAGGGGCAATGGGCAGAAGAGCACGTCAATTGGTCCGATAACAGCGGCAGTCGGGTGATTACCAAGGCAAATTTCAGTGCTTGCGCAAATCGCCTGTTAACCCGCAGCAGTGAGGGTTACGTTAATACCTTACGGTCTGCTAACAGCTGTTGGGAGGAAGTCGGCAAGGAAACTTTGCCGAATCAGACTGTCCAATTCAGCCCTTCCGGGAAATATATGGTGACCTGTGATGAGGACAATCAGGTACTCGTCTGGTGCATGGACGAAAATAATAATGATTGGCTGAAAATGGAGGTTTCCGGCCTCTCCCCCAGAGCGTTGATTGGTCAAGTTCAGTTCAGTCCATCGGAGCGGTATCTGTTACTGCACACGCTGGATAAAAGGACCATTTTATCTCTGGATGATTGTGGAGTCTGGTCAGCCCAGCATTCAATATTAATAAGTGAATATAGCGGTTATGCCTGCTTCAGCCCAGTGGAAGATCAGCTTCTGGTATGTATTGAACACAACCCCTTGAGTCCCGGACGGGTCGCAATTCACAGCCCGGATCCATCGGGGAAATGGCAAGAGACGGTGATATTCCCGACATTCTTTCCGCTTCAATTCAGCTCTACCGGTAAATACCTGTTCGCTAAATCTAATACCATTGGTGGTCCGACGCCTTGCCAGGATTTGCTGCTATGGCACAGACCGGAAAATTGGTCTGACTGGTCGCTGAACCCGTGTCTCTCGCCGGAGTTGAATTCCGCGTCAAGGCTTGAATCAGCCATAAGGCTCAAGCATGATTTCGCAGTGTATCAGACACTATTCAGCCCGTCTGACAGTCACGTGCTGACCACCAGCTATGATGCGGACAGCACAATCTGTATCTGGGAGGAGAGCCAGGCAGGGACATGGTCAAAACAAATCATCACCAGGGAGTATACCCCAGCCATCACCCTCTTTAGCCTGTCAGGCATTCATGCGCTGACTTGTAACCGTCACATGGTAGGAATCCTGGGGCGCAACGATCAAAAACACTGGTCACTCAAGGGGAAGATCGAGCAAGACGATATCATGACAGCATGCTTCAATCCCATGTCAGAGCATGAAGTGGCGGTCTTGAGCCATTCCAGGGAAGGCAATATGACCAATTTCACTCTACAAGTTTGGGAAATAAGAGACGCTGATACGTCGGATTGAAGACAATGGCCTGCTGTTTCGAACTGGTGAGTAGACCGACGGAACTTCCCCGCCAGCCCCTCGTAAAACGGTACGTGAACCTCTCTGACGCCGCCCCTTCGCTCCACTCCCATTACAGAAGCTTCAACACTACTCGACAATATGCTCCTGCATTGTCTACCGATTACGTCCATGTAATCGTACGAACGGCTCCGCCCCAGTGCGCAGCATCGGTACTCAAGCCCTTGCAGGTCCCCCACTTGGGAGTCTCCCTTAACATCCGCACGACTGGTTCCCACAGTTCCATAGGAAAGCCCAGTACAGAGTCATGCCTTGGACGCCCTGGATACAGCCAGACAGGCTTATAGAATGAGCAACAATGATTTTGGAGCCTTAATCCAGTTTCGGTTACAGACAGAGTTGCAGTGATAGCTGGATAGTGGCCAGGTTTTACAATTCCAGTTGATCGTCTTTCAAGTCCGGAGTTGAGGCTAAACCTGGTTCAGCCTAATGATCACCATTGGGAGACATTTTTGGAGATAAGCCTTGCAATAATAACGCTTCGTGGAGATATGCTTTTTTGATAACCTTGTTATAAATGAAATCAGCGTGTTCACTAAAAAATTGAAATTGATCCAATCTACCAAAGGGATTTTTGTTAAGCTGTTTACCTTTATTTTTCAAATCAGAGTAAATGCCATGGGCAGCATGAAAGCAAAGACGATAATATTCTCCTGGTTCGTTCATTTTTATATCTTGTGCTTTCAGTTCTACTTTGCCTACTCCTTTTATATTGAAAAAGCATGTAATTTTTATGGCTTGAAATGGGTCTTCAGGGTTTACTTGTTGGTAATTGTATTGATGGCCATTGTTATTAATACTTCCGGTAAGCATAATTTACTCCTGTAAATGAGAATTTTTTTGCACTTAATTTCTAATTAGACAGTTAGGAAAATAAAAAGTTCAATCTATACGCCGGACACCGCCTGCACAGCATTCGGAATTAACCTGCAAGCTGATCACTGGAGAGGAACGAGCCCCAGCTTTTGATGTCAACAATGGACCTTTCGAACGCTTCAACGAAGATTCGGGTTTACTCATCTCTCTGTACCATACCTGACGACTCATTGTTCGCCTTTTCCCCAACGCTCACGACCACCACTCTTAATGACAGCCGCTTGAGGTGGTTTGAAGCCTGCTTCCGACAGCCGACTTCGGCGGGCCTACCGCCATCTTTCCTACAGCTTCGACACGTCAGGAGAATTATCCTTCAGACTCCATTGGTGTGCTGCGGCACACCGTTCCCACGGTCCTCCGTGGGAATGCATACCAAACCTCACCTTAAATACAAAATCCCGATTAAACCACCACGATTTCGCGCAATAAGAGTTTGTTTCACAGTTGGCAAATCCGGTATCGCAGAACGTGGGAACGATGAGATACCGGAGCCTGCACAATGTGAAACAACCAGTTTCTGCCCTGGAACTTCCTGCCCGCAGGGCTGTCCATTCACATCATGGATCGGTAGTGAAGGTTCGCGCAGTGCCGGTAATAACTCATTAAGAATGGAGTAAGTCAATGAGCGACCCTCTGGCTCCAGGGCCTGTTGGCGCTTCGATTACACCGGATTGGCCTGCAAATGAGCCTGCTAAAACGACACCCCCCAGCTCCGCTATCGCGCTCCCGGAGGCAAGCCCGCAGACACAGTTTCCGCAAAAGCCGCTGTGGCAAAGAAAGATTACTGAACTCCCTCGCGAACTGTTGGCCACGATTTTTGACCACCTTGAATTCGATGATATCCGGCAGGTAAACGCAACCTGTCTTGCATTTCGGGATGTGGTCACACAATACAAATATATTCAGGAACTGTCTTATTTTGCCCGGCTTCCCCGATGTTTCCGGGAACAGTTCCAGCAACATGCCCTTGAGCAGAAAAAATCCTGGTGCTTTCATCCATTTGCCACTCCAGCATCACGCAACAACAGAGGGATATCGTTCAGGGACAGGATAATAAAGAACCTCCCGCAGATGTCCGCACTACTATGCCTTGACACCTTGCGGAGGATGGAATCATGCCCGGCTTACCGCCTGGTGCCGCGACACAAAGTCACTCTCCCGCAGCGTAATCCAAGTGAACGATATAGCCGGATCGAAGCCAGGATTGATTTTTGCCTCAGCCAGTCCAGTCGTCATCTGTTGTTTTATGGCCGTTTTTTGCATGACTCCCGAATTCTGACCAGGGATGACCGGGGACAATGGGCAGAAGAGCACGTCAATTGGTCCGGTAACAGCGGCAGCCGGGTGATTACCGCGGCAAATTTCAGTGCTTGCACGAATCGCTTGTTAACCCGCAGCCGTGAGGGTTATGTGAATACCTTACGGTCTGCTAACAGCGGTTGGGAAGAAGTCGGCAAGAAAATTTTGCCGAACCAGAAGGTCCAATTCAGCCCTTCCGGGAAATATATGGTGACCTGTAATGAGGACCATAAGGTACGCCTCTGGCGCATGAACAAAAATAATAATAATTGGCTGAAAATGAAGGTTTCCGGCCTCTCCCCCGAAAGGTTGATTGGTGAAGTTCAGTTCAGTCCATCGGAGCGGTATCTGTCACTGCACACGCAGGATAAAAGAACCATTTTATCTCTGGATGATTGTGGAGTCTGGTCAGCACAGCATTCAATATTATTTATAGCAGAGGGTTTCGGTTGGAGTTATGACCGCTTCAGCCCAGTGGCAGATCAGCTTCTGGTGTGTATTGATCGCAAACCCTACAAACCCTACAATCCCGGACGGGTTGCCATTCACAGCCCGGATCCATCGGGGAAATGGCAAGAGACGGTGATCTTCCCGACATACTTTCCGCTGCAATTCAGCTCTACCGGTAAATACCTGTTCGCTATATCTGATAAAATTGGTGGTCCGACGCCTTGCGAGGATTTGCTGCTATGGCACAGACCGGAAAATTGGTCTGACTGGTCGCTGAACCCGTGTCTTTCGCCGGAGTTGAGTTCCGCGTCAAGGCTTGAATCAGCCATAAGGCTCAAACATGATGGCGCAGTGCATCAGGCACGATTCAGCCCGTCTGACAGTCACTTGCTGACCACCAGCTATATTGGTGGGGTCGGCACAATCTGTATCTGGGAGAAGAACCAGGCAGGGACATGGTCAATTCAAACCATCACCAGGAAGAACTCCCCAATCATCACCGGCTTTAGCCTGTCGGGCCTTCATGCGCTGATTCACACCTCTCACATGGTAGGAATCCTGGGGCTCAACGATCAAAAGTACTGGTCACTCAAGGGGAAGATCGAGCAAGACGGTATCATCAATGCACGCTTCAATCCCATGTCAGAGCATGAAGTGGTGGTCTTGAGCTATACCGGGGAAGGCGATATGACCAATTTCACTCTACAAGTTTGGGAAATAAGAGACGCTGATACGCCGGATTGAAGACAATGGCCTGCTGTTTTGAACTCGTTCCCACGGTCCTCCGTGGGAATGCATACCAAACCTCACCATAAAGACAAAATCCTGATTAAACCACCACGATTCCGCGCAATAAGAGTTTGTTTCACAGTTGGCAAATCCGGTATCGCAGAACGTGGGAACGATGAGATACCGGAGCCTGCACAATGTGGAACAACCTGTTTCTGCACTGGAACTTCCTGCCCTCAGGGCTGTCCATTAACATCATGAATCGGTAGTGAAGGTTCGCGCAGTGCCGGTAATAACTCATTAAGAATGGAGTAAGTCAATGAGCGACCCTCTGTTTCCAGGGACTGTCGGCGCTTCGATTGCACCGGATTGGCCTGTAAATGAGCCAGCTAAAACGACACCCCCCAGCTCCGCTATTGCGCTCCTGGAGGCAAGCCCGCAGACACAGTTCCCGCAACAATTTCCGCAACAACAGCCGTTGTGGCAAAGAAGGATTACTGAACTCCCCCCCGAACTTTTGGTCATGATTTTTGACCACCTTGAATTCGATGACATCCCGCAAGTTAATGCAACCTGCCAGACTTTCCGGGAAGTGGTGAAAGAGTACAAATATATTCAGGAACTGTCTTATTTTGCCCGACTTCCGCAACGCTTCCGGGAACAGTACCGGAAAATAGCCCCGTGGCAGAAAAAATCCCGGCACTCTCATCCATTTACCATTCCTGCATCACGCAACAACAGAGGGACATCGTTCAGGGACAGGATAATAAAGAACCTCCCGCAGATGTCCGCACTACTATGCCTTGGCACCCTGGGGAGGATGGAATCATGCCCGGCTTACCGCCTGGTTCCGCGACACAAAGTCACTCTCCCCCAGCGTGATCCAGGTGATCCAGGTGATCCATATAATCAGACCGAAGCCATTCTTGATTTTTGCCTCAGCCAGTCCAGCCGTCATCTGTTGTTTTATGGCCACTGTTTGAATGACCACCGAATTCTGACCAGGGATGACCGGGGACAATGGGCAGAAGAGCACGTCAATTGGCCCGATAACAGCGGCAGCCGGGTGATTACCGCGGCAAATTTCAGTGCTTGCACGAACCGCCTGTTAACCCGCAGCCGTGAAGGTTATGTGAATACCTTACGGTCTGCTAACAGCGGTTGGGAAGAAGTCGGCAAGAAAATTTTGCCGAACCAGAAGGTCCAGTTCAGCCCTTCCGGGAAATATATGGTGACCTGCAATGAGGACAATCAGGTACTCCTCTGGTGCATGGACGAAAATAATAATGATTGGCTGAAAATGAAGGTTTCCGGCCTCTCCCACGAAGGGTTTATTGGTAAAGTTCAGTTCAGTCCATCGGAGCGGTATCTGTCACTGCACACGCTGGATAAAAGAACCATTTTATCTCTGGATGATTGTGGAGTCTGGTCAGCACAGCATTCAATATTGATAGCAGAGGGTTGGGGTTATGCCCGCTTCAGCCCAGTGGCAGATCAGCTTCTGGTGGGTATTGATCGCAATCCCTACAGTCCCGGACGGGTTGCCATTCACAGCCCGGATCCATCGGGGAAATGGCAAGAGACGGTGATCTTCCCGACATTCTTTCCGCTTCAATTCAGCCCTAGCGGTAAATACCTGTTCGCTATATCTGATGCAATTCGTGGTCCGATGCCTTGTGAGGATTTGCTGCTATGGCACAGACCGGAAAATTGGTCTGACTGGTCGCTGAACCCGCGTCTCTCGCCGGAGTTGAGTTCCGCGTCAAGGCTTGAATCAGCAATAAGGCTCAAACACGATGGCGGATTGTATAAGGCGCGATTCAGCCCGTCTGACAGTCACTTGCTGACCACCAGCTATAGTGGGTGCGGCACAATCTGTATCTGGGAGAAGAGTCAGGCAGAGACATGGTCAATTCAAACCATCATCAGAGAGTACACCCCAGTCATCACCGGCTTTAGCCTGTCAGGCCTTCATGCACTGACTCGCAACTCTCACATGTTAGTAATCCTGGGGCTCAACGATCAAAAGCACTGGTCACTCAAGGGGAAGATCGAGCAAAACGCTATCATAAAAGCATGCTTCAATCCCATGTCAGAGCATGAAGTGGTGGTCTTGAGCCGTACCGATGGAGGCGATATGACCAATTTCACTCTACAAGTTTGGGAAATAAGAGACGCTGATACGCCGGATTGAAGACAATGGCCTGCTGTTTTGAACTCGTTCCCACGGTCCTCCGTGGGAATGCATACCAAACCTCACCATAAAGACAAAATCCTGATTAAACCACCACGATTCCGCGCAATAAGAGTTTGTTTCACAGTTGGCAAATCCGGTATCGCAGAACGTGGGAACGATGAGATACCGGAGCCTGCACAATGTGAAACAACCAGTTTCTGCCCTGGAACTTCCTGCCCTCAGGGCTGTCCATTAACATCATGAATCGGTAGTGAAGGTTCGCGCAGTGCCGGTAATAAATCGTTAAGAATGGAGTAAGTCAATGAGCGACCCTCTGTTTCCAGGGACTGTCGGCACTTCGATTGCACCGGACTGGCCTGTAAATGAGCCAGCTAAAACGACACCCCCCAGCTCCGCTATTGCGCTCCCGGAGGCAAGCCCGCAGACACAGTTCCCGCAACAATTTCCGCAAAAACGGCCGTTGTGGCAAAGAAGGATTACTGAACTCCCCCCTGAACTTTTGGTCATGATTTTTGACCACCTTGAATTCGATGACATCCCGCAAGTGAATGCAACCTGCCAGACTTTCCGGGAAGTGGTGAAGGAACACAAATATATTCAGGAACTGTCTTATTTTGCCCGACTTCCGCAACGCTTCCGGGAACAGTACCGGAAAATAGCCCCGTGGCAGAAAAAATCCCGGCACTCTCATCCATTTGCCATTCCTGCATCACGCAACAACAGAGGGACATCGTTCAGGGACAGGATAATAAAGGACCTCCCGCAGATGTCCGCACTACTATGCCTTGGCACCCTGAGGAGGATGGAATCATGCCCGGCTTACCGCCTGGTTCCGCGACACAAAGTCACTCTCCCCCAGCGTGATCCAGATGAACCATATAATCAGACCGAAGCTATTCTTGATTTTTGCCTCAGCCAGTCCAGTCGTCATCTGTTGTTTTATGGCCGTTATTTGAATGACCACCGAATTCTAACCAGGGATGACCGGGGACAATGGGCAGAAGAGCACGTCAATTGGCCCGATAACAGCGGCAGCCGGGTGATTACCGCGGCAAATTTCAGTGCTTGCACGAACCGCCTGTTAACCCGCAGCAGTGAGGGTTATGTGAATACCTTACGGTCTGCTAACAGCTGTTGGGAGGAAGTCGGCAAGGAAACTTTGCCGATCCAGAAGGTCCAATTCAGCCCTTCCGGGAAATATATGGTGACCTGTAATGAGGACGATCAGGTACTCCTCTGGTGCATGGACGAAAATAATAATAATTGGCTGAAAATGAAGGTTTCCGGCCTCTCCCCCGAAGGGTTTATTGGTACAGTTCAGTTCAGTCCATCGGAGCGGTATCTGTCACTGCACACGCTGGATAAAAGAACCATTTTATCTCTGGATGATTGTGGAGTCTGGTCAGCACAGCATTCAATATTAATAGCAGAGGATTGGAGTTATGCCTGCTTCAGCCCAGTGGCAGATCAGCTTCTGGTGGGTATTGATCGCAAACCCTACAGTCCCGGACGGGTCTCAATTCACAGCCCGGATCCATCGGGGAAATGGCAAGAGACGGTGATCTTCCCGACATTCTTTCCGCTGCAATTCAGCTCTAGCGGTCAATACCTGTTCGCTATATCTGATGCAATTAGTGGTCCGATGCCTTGCGAGGATTTGCTGCTATGGCACAGACCGGCAAATTGGTCTGACTGGTCGCTGAACCCGCGTCTCTCGCCGGAGTCGAGTTCCGCGTCAAGGCTTGAATCAGCAATAAGGCTCAAACACGATGGCGCAGTGTATCAGGCGCGATTCAGCCCGTCTGACAGTCACTTGCTGACCACCAGCTATAGCAGCTGTAGAGGGACCGGTACAATTTGTATCTGGGAGAAGAGCCAGGCAGGGACATGGTCAATTCAAACCCTCATCAGGGAGCACACCCCAGCCACCACCGGCTTTAGCTTGTCAGGCCTTCATGCACTGACTCGCAACTCTCACATGGTAGGAATCCTGGGGCTCAACGATCAAAAGCACTGGTCACTCAAGGGAAAGATCGAGCAAGACGGTATCATAAAAGCATGCTTCAATCCCATGTCAGAGCATGAAGTGGTGGTCTTGAGCCGTACCGGGGAAGGCGATATGACCAATTACACTCTACAAGTTTGGGAAATAAGAAATGCTGATACGCCAGATTGAAGACAATGGCCTGCTGTTTTGAACTCGTTCCCAGAGTCCTCCCCGGGAACAAGAAAACGAGTTGGTAGCTCGAATCACTTTCAGAACAGCGCATCTATATGGCTGAGCAGCATTCTGGACTGATCAATCACCCCCAGGGCAGCCCGGGTTTCACCTTGTTGCAAATGCATTATTAACTGCTGCTGATAAGCATGGGACAAGCGTTTATCGATTGCCTGCGAATCTGAAGCGGTGCTTTCAATGGCATTACCTGCGGATTCACGTCTATAAAGCACAGAAAATGCCTCCTGCAGATCAGCATGCATCTGACCCGCACTCTCCCGCAGCGCCAAAGCCTCCTGAACCTTGCCATCGGCCAGCAACTGAAGAACGGTCTCTCGAAACTCTTTACTTAAAGCAATAGTGTCGAAACCAACAGCTGCCTCAGCCTCTCTTCCTGTAGGAACCGGCGGTGTATAAGCAGGCCCTTGCGCAGAACTGGCGCTATACGCTTCGGTCAGTGACATGGCTTCCAGGGTAATCACCCCAAGATCACTGGCCGTCGCCAGCACATCCTTGGTAGCCGGTGGCATAAAGCCCCGGGCCTTTGCATACTCCTTCTCCATATCGACAACCTGAAGCTTATGGTTGCGACCATCGTCACTCATATAAACGACAATGTATTCGACTGGCGTCAGCAGCGGGTCACGATTGTCTACCACAAAGCTGTGATAAAAATACTCCTGACCAAGCAGGCCCGGCTTCTGGTAATGCAAAGCCGTCACTGGCACGGTTTTAACCACCTGGTAATGCTTATCGAGCAGTTGTACTTCCGGCATAAACGCCGAAGCTTCCCGGCCAAATTTCCCACGTTTTATCTGACTGCTGATTTTGAACCGGTAGGCACCATATCCGGGTAGCTGCCAGCCTATCACTGCAGAATCGCTGTTAGTCGTTTTCAGCGTTGCAGACTGTTGCGTCAGCCCAATGGTCTGCTGAATGGCTTCGTCGTATATCCGCAGTGGTTGATATTTCAGGGTCGGTAAAGAGTGGTAAACAGCCACAGGCTCTTTAGTCGTCGGGGCTATCGCAGAATCATGGGTTGCACAGCCAGCCAGTAAGCCAAGTGCCAGGCAGAGCGCTGTTTTTTTCATCGGACTACTCAACGGGATAAATCAATTGTCTGCAATTCTAGCGGTATTCATCAGAGCGCGAGTCTGTAAACGATTACAGACTCAGGCATAGTACATGGTTTCAGTGGGTTTGACGGGTTGTCGTGTCTCCGCACTCCGTTCGTCCTGAGTGCTGAGCTTGACGAAGCATCGAAGGACCCATAGGGCCTAAAGGCGGAAACTACGGACTCTGATAGATCGTGCCAAGCACCCTTCGTCCGTGCATCCTGAGCGGAGCCGAAGGACGCTCAGGGTGAACGGAGATTGTACACGTCAAACTCATTGAAACCATGTACTAGTGCAACTAAGCGTTGATACCAATACCGTTCGTGCTGAGCTTGTCGAAGTACGGTGGCACCATCCTTCGACAAGCCTCAGGATGAACGGGGTGCATGGGTATTAACACTTTTTTGCACCAGGAGGCTGACCGGCAACAGGTTACCGATGGTCAGACGCTATTTCGCCTTACGACAGCCACTCAGGTTGGCAAAGAACTGCTGATTCTCTTTGCTGGCCAGCATTGCAGAAATACTCTGAGGCAGACGACGACGCCAGTTTGGATATTCACTACAGGTGCCAGGTACATTCACCGGAGAGTCAATCATCATGACATCTTCCAGCTGGAAGCCAGCTATTTGCGAAGCCGACAAAGCCAGGTAATAGCTGAATCTCTCCATGATGGTACGACTGAATGCCGGTGCCGTGCTTGCCTGAAGGTCAACGCCTTCTGGTAATTCACCGAGGTCAGCCAGGGTATTCAGTACTGCCTTACGGGTCTGTTCACGGGCATCGTGGTCAGCGGCGGCACGCTCTTCGGAGAAAAAGCCCAGGGATTCCATCAGGTCGATGTCTTTGCAATCCCACCAGCCTTTCATGGTGGGAGTGTCATGGCATACCAGCATCGCCAGGGCTTTTTCACGGTACTTGTCGGGTGCCGTATAACGATCCTTATCCTGCTGGAAGATCCCCATCACACTGCCGTACATTCTTGCCGGAGGCAGACTGTCGGTGATTTCCTGAGGAACCACACCCAGGTCTTCACCAAACACCAGACACTGTTGGCGATGACTTTCCAGTTTGATAATACCCAGCAAATCCTGCAGCGGATAATGGACGTAACAGCCATAACGGGCACCTTTGTTGTCTGTGTTGCCGTTCGGGCACCACCACAGACGGAACAGCCCCATGGCATGATCAATACGCAACGCACCGCAGTTACGCATATTGTTCCGGATCAGCTCAACGAAAGGCTGGTAACGTTCCTCTTTCAAGACCACCGGGTTGAACGGTGGCAGACCCCAGTCCTGACCCATCGGCCCCAAACCATCGGGCGGCGCACCGGTGCTGGCTTCGAGAACGAATAAATTACGATCCGTCCAGACATCGGCACCGTTGCTGTCTACACCCACCGCCAGGTCACGGTAAAGGCCAACCATCATACCGGCGTTTTTGGCTTTTTCCTGGGCTGCGTGCAGCTGTTCATCCATCTGCCACTGCAGGTATTTAAAGAACGTAATCCGTGCCTGATTTGTCCTGGCAAAAGCCCTGACCTCTTTACTGTCTGGCGTCTGGTACGCTTCTGGCCAGCAGCGCCATCCCCAGCTATTAATATCGGTTTTCCGGAAATGCTCATACAGTGCTTCATACAGGGCAAACTGATCTAACCGCGCGCCCCTTGACTGACAGAAAGCCGTGAACGCCTGATCCCGGTCTGTTCCCTTGCCCAGATGCTGTTCGGCAAACTCATTAAACAACAGTTCCAACACCGACATTTTAAATGGTGCAACCTTGTCGTATTCCACAAGGTCGGTGCTGCGCAATTCATCAATCAATCCCTGATGGTGTGCCACAATCTCCCGGGCTGATGCACTGTCTGCGTACTCCGCCACTTGTTCAGGATCAATGTACAGCACATTATCAAACAGACGGGTCGATGGGCTGTAAGGCGAACAGTGCAGTGGATTGGACGGGTACAGGGCATGCACCGGATTCAGGCCAACAAAATCAGCCCCCTGCTCACCCATACCTGCAGCCAGCGCACCCAGGTCGGTGAGATCACCCATCCCCCAGTTACGCTCAGAGCGAACGGTATACAGCTGAATACCGGAACCCCAGATTTTAGCGCCCTGTTTCATGGCTTCCGGCTCATAACAAACGTCCGGCACCACAATCAATCCGGCTTCTGCCGTGAACGCTTTCTCCTGAACCGCCATCGTGTGATAACCCAGTGGCAGGTATTCAGGTACTGAAACCTCAAGGGCAATATACTCTTTGCGCTCCAGCTTCACGGTTTCGGACACAACAGCCGTGGTCAGATCGGCATGATGGGTAACCTGGTCACCGTTTTCCAGAGTTATCTGCACTGCAACAGACGATGGACGTTTACTCCTGGAGCAACGCAGTACGAAAGAGAAGCTTTGCCCCTGATGCACAACCGTCACTGGTGATAAAGGAGATTGCCACAGCTTTAACTGTTCAGTGGCTATCGCCTGTTTCAGCGCCACATTACTGCTAGCGTCAAAACCCATGGCAGCCAGCAGGGGAATTTTGTTCTCAGTGTTAATAGCTACCGGAGTACCATCCCAGTCCTTATAGCCGCTGGCCATGCCACACAGGTCACCCAGACTGTCGATTAATTGGTGGTCAAGCATTGAGTTTCTTCATAAGTAGACCGGCAACCAGGGAGGCTGCCGGAGATTGCACAAAATTTGTCGTATGGAATACGGGTTGTTCCAACGGTCTTCCACGGGAGCAATCAGCTGTCAGCAATATCAGTCAAATACTGGTGACCTGGTTCGTGAAAACGCGACACCGCTGGCATCAAACAGATGACAGTTTTCCGCCGGAACACCCACATGGAATTCAGCACCAGGCTGACGACGCAGGGAGTCTTCCACCCGGGCAATAAACGCTTCGTGAATATCCGGATGGTTCAGGTAGATAAATGACTCATTACCCAGGCGCTCAATGGTTTCGATAGTGCCGGTAATGCAGTTTTCTGCGCCATCCGCCTCTTCATGATTCAGCACATCCTGTGGCCGAATCCCCAGCGTTACCTTATCACCAGATTTGGCATTGCGGGTGTCGTTGCAAACACGCAACTCAGTACCACACTCCAGCTTAACTCTAGTCTCTTTCTGACCGGGCTCCACTATCGTGGCACGGAAGAAATTCATCTTCGGTGAACCGATAAAGCTGGCCACAAACAGGTTGCACGGGTTGTGATAAAGTTCCAGCGGTGCCCCCACCTGCTCCAGATTGCTTTCGGCACCGTCTGCCAATGGGCTGAGTACCACGATACGATCGGCCAGCGTCATGGCCTCTACCTGGTCGTGGGTTACATAAATGGCCGTTGTCTTCAGTTTATTATGCAGACGGGACAACTCCTGACGCATCTGTACCCGCAGGGAAACATCCAGGTTGGACAGCGGCTCATCAAACAGAAACAGCCTCGGTTCCTGCACAATGGAGCGACCAATCGCCACCCGCTGGCGCTGACCACCTGACATCGCTTTTGGCTTACGATCCAACAGCTTTTCCAGCTGCAAAATTCTGGCTGCTTCATCCACACGACGATTGATCTCGGCCTTGTCCGCTTTTGCCAGCTTCAGGCCAAACTCCATATTTTCCCGCACCGTCATATGGGGATAGAGGGCATAAGACTGGAACACCATACCAACACGACGCTCGTTGGGCGGCATATCGTTGGATCGCTCACCGTCCAGCTCTAACAAACCGCCGGAAATGTCTTCCAGGCCACAGATCATCCGCAACAACGTGGACTTACCGCAACCGGAAGGGCCAACGAAGGCGACAAATTCACCATCTTCAATGTGCAGATTGATGTTCTTCAGAACAAATGTCTTGCCACCGTCGTAGCTTTTGTCCAGTTGGGTCAGCTTTACTTCAGCCATTGTCTTTCTCTTGTCTAAACCTTTATAAACGGTAAATCCGTTAACCTTTCACACCACCGGCCGTCAGACCATTGACCAGATAACGCTGGGCCATCAGGAAGACGACAGTAATGGGCATGCCGGTCAAAATTGCGGCAGCGGCAAAATCACCCCAGAGGTAGTTCTGGGCATAGAGGAACTGTTTCATACCCACGGCCAGAGTCAGCTGTTCAACGCCCTGGAGCAGGACAGACGCAATCGGGTACTCACCAATCACCCCAATAAACGACAGTACAAATACAACCGCGAGAATAGGTACAGACAGTGGCAGCAGAATATGCCTGAATGCCTGCCAGGGGGTGGCTCCGTCGATATAGGCAGACTCTTCCAGAGCCACATCAATGCTTTCGAAATAACCTTTAATCAGCCAGATGTGCATGGTGATACCGCCCAGATAGGACATCACCAGGGCACTGTGAGTATTCAACCCCAGCCATGGCACCACACCGCCCAACTTATTAAAGAAGGCATGGAAAGCCACCAGGGCCAGCACCGCCGGGAACATCTGCAGAATCATCATGCTGGTAAGCAAGTGGTTCTTGAAACGGAAACGCAACCGGGCAAACGCATAAGCACCGGTGGTGGACAGCATCAGGATCAGCGCCGAGGTGGTAAAGCTCACTTTCAGGGAGTTCCACAGCCAGGTCAGTACCGGGAAAGTGGGCTTAATCACCGTGCCATCGGCAGTGGTGTACTCAAAACCCAACACCATTGCCCAGTGTTCCAGGCTAGGATTATCCGGAATCAAACTGCCGGTCGCGAAGTTACCGGTCCGGAATGACACCGAAATAATCATCAAAAATGGAAACATCACCAGACAAAGCAGCAGAATCATCACGATCCGGGCTGCCCATACCCGATAGTGCAGGTTTCGTGGTTGTACCATCGCCATGATCAATACTCCTGTGAACTGCGGGTGGCCCTGAGGTTAACCCAGGAGATAAATCCGACGATCAGGAAGATCATCGTGGCAATAGCAGACGCCAGACCAAAGTCCTGACCCGCGACAAATGCCGTACGGAAGGTGAAGTTCACCAGCAAATCCGTGAAGCCTGCTTCCGTTGTCGTTCCGGCCATCATCGGGCCGCCCGCTGTCAACAGGTCAATCAGCACGAAGTTATTGAAGTTAAAGGCAAAGCTGGCAATCAGAATCGGTGCCAGCGGTTTGGCAATATTGGGCAGTGTTATATACAACAGGTTATGGATCGGGTTGGCACCATCAATGGCAGACGCTTCATAGAGATCGTCCGGAATCGCTTTCAGCAGACCCATACAGACGATCATCATATAGGGGTAACCCAGCCAGGTGTTGACGATCAGAATCATGGTTCTGGCAAAAGTCGGATCGGTCATCCACTCAGGACTGATGCCAAACAGCCCTTCCAGGATCATATTGATCTCACCGAAGTTCTGGTTAAACAAGCCCTTGAAAATCAGAATGGAAATAAACGCTGGCACCGCATAAGGAAGGATCAGCAGCACCCGGTAAATCGCCCGCTCTTTCAGTGGTTCCCACTGCATCAGGTTAGCCAGCAACAGACCAATCACCAGACAGAACAGGACACTGCCCGCAGAAAAGACAACAGTCCACACAAAAATCTTGAAAAACGGCTCACGAATACCTTTGTCATTAACCAGACGTTCGTAGTTTTCTCCACCCACATACACTGAGAAACCGGGGGCAACCCGCTCACCACTGTCGGTCACATAGAACCCCGTGGTCATATCCGGGCGTATGACTTTACCGGTCTTAATCTCAACCAGGCTGTCGTTTTCCTCTTCCCGATACTGCGGTGCCATGGCAGAAAACTCACGCAGAGATGACATCACCAGACGAGTATCGTCTGCCAGGGTAACAGCCACTGATCCCAGCGCCGAGCGCTGCCGGACCACCTCCCGCATGGACAGTTTGTTTCCCTCTGCATCAGCTCCAGAATGGGCATTAACCTCTACCGGATCACCATTCAGTACGAAAGTGTCGGAGGTATAAATACTGTTTTTGTCGTTTTTATCAGTCAGCTGTAACTGAAACTGATCGTTTTGCTGAAAAAGCGCCAGTGTGTAGGTGTGTTCGCCGTTCTTTACCTGCTTGTTCAGGTGAATCTCTTTGACCCGCTCAAGACTCAGAATATTGGCAGAGCCGTAATTGGTGAACGAAATACTAAAGGTGTACACCAGCGGAAAAACGATAAACATCATAATGCCCAGCAAACATGGGTACACGTAGCGATAGCTGTAACCACGTTTGCTGGTAAAAATCCATGTGCCCAGGCTGCCCAGAACCAGCAGGGTTAATGGGAAAAGCACTTCACCCTGGAAATAGAGCAGGGCAATGACGTAAAGCAGGGCTAGATCAATCAGGGCAACGAGCGCCCACTTTGGCCCGTTGCCAGACAACAATGATCTGACATTGGCGGGAATGGTCATGGTGTTTGTCTCTCCGGGAGGGTTTTGAGCCGATCGTCAAAACGACGATCGGCAGATGTAACGGGTCACGTCAATGTAAGCCTGCGCTACACCCCGTTGCGCAGTGTTTAGTTGGCAATCAGCTTGGCAGCGTTGTTCAGTGCCACTTCAACGGTTTCCTGACCGGTGGTGATATTGGTCAGAGCAGTCTGGGTAGCCGACCAGAACTTGCCCATTTCCGGAACGTTAGGCATCAGCAGACCATTCATGACGTTCTGGTAAGTGGCTTCGATGCGTGGGTCCGCCGCCAGCTTCTTCATGTACGCCTTGTGAGCAACGGCACCCAGTGGCTTGTCGTTGTTCAGCGTGGTCAGACCTTCTTCGGTGAGGACATAGTTCTCGATGAACTCTTTAGCCAAACCCTGGTTTGGCGAAGCGTTGTTCAGAGCAGCAGCCCAGACGCCTACAAACGCACGGGATGGACTACCGTCGATAGAAGGCAGTGGCGCAACACCGTAGTTGATCTTGCTCTTTTCCAGGTTGGCCCAGGCCCACGGTCCGGTGATCATCATCGCCACTTCACCCTTGTTGAAGCTGGCTTCCATCACACCGTAATCAACGCCCCGTGGCATCACGCCCGCGTCGATGATTTTCGCCAGCATCTTGCCACCTTTGATGGCACCGGCACTGTTTACACCGATATCAGAAACGTCATAGCCAGCCGGTACTTCCTTGAAGACATAACCACCGTTGGAGGCCAGCATCGGCGTAGTGAAGTAAGGCTGAACCTGATCCCACATGATGGTGGTGATATCTTTCTTATCCAGCTCTTTTTTCAGTGCGAACATCTCTTCATAAGAGGCAGGTGCCGTTTTGATGATGTCCTTGTTGTAAATCAAGCCGATGGCTTCCATGGCTACCGGATAGCCGTATACGTTGCCATTGTGAGACGTGGCCTGCCAGCCTTTGGCTTCGATATCCGCCTTGACACTGTCAGAAGGCTTAACAGGTGCCAGCAGACCGGATTCAGCCCACTCACCGAAACGATCGTGTGCCCACATCACAATATCCGGACCTTTGCCGGTAGCAGCAGCCTGCTGGAAACGGTCGGTCAGATTCTCGGGAATCTCAACCTTTACCTTAACGCCCAGCTCTTCTTCAAAACGCTTACCTACAACTTCCATACCGTTATAGGCTTTGTCACCACCAATCCACACAACCAGCTCGTCGTCAGAGAATGCCATGGCTGTGTTGGCCCCCATGGAGATAGCCAGCGCAGAAGCAATCGCTGCGGCAACCGTTTTTTTCATCATCTCTCTACCTACTTCGGTATTTCCCTGAAGCCCTCAGGGTGATCATTGAAATTTTCAGCCTGTTGTCGTTTAGATCGGAGTGAACACTAGCATTCAAATTCGCACTGTCGAGACAAGAGACCTGAAAAGCGGGCGTTATCATCAATGAATTGGTATCTGAAAGAAATCGTAAAACGTTTACAGAATGCCTACTTTCTGGGGTAATCCGTGAGTATTTGATACAAATCAACCTATTTTGTGCATTTTCAGGAAAATGACGGGCTAGCACACCATTTCAATATGTTTGATGTGTGCAATCTCCGTTCAGGACGAACGATATGGGTAACAACGCTTAGCTGCTTTAGTACATTATTTCGATGAGTTTGATGTGTACAATCTCCGTTCACCCTGAGCGGAGTCGAAGGGTGATTGGCACAATATGCAGGGTATGGAGTTTACGCCTTTCGACTCCGCTCAAGACGAACGGAGTCTGGAAGTCAATAAAGGAACCCATCAATCGCATTGAAACCGTACACCATCTCCGTTCATCCTGAGCGGAGTCGAAGGGTGTTTGGCACGATCTATCATGGGCCGGAGTTTGCGCCCTTCGACAGGGTCAGGACGAACGCAGTGCAGAGGCTTATGATAACGGCAACCCGTCAAACTCATTGAAACCATGGACTAGCCTCAAGTCATAACACAGGAGGTCTGCCCTTTACGGACAAACACATCCAGCCAGCACCCACGAGGCTCACAGGATTTGATTGCCTCTATCGCCAGCTCAGCCCCCTGAACGGCAATACTGTCTATATCCTGTCGTACAGTGGTCAGTGAATGATAACGATCATCATCAATGCCATCGTAACCCACCACCTGCACATCATCCGGTACCCGCTTACCGGTATCCGCCAGTGCCATGGAAATACCTGTGGCGACAATGTCAGAAAAGGCGACAAATGCATCGGGCTTAATCCCCGATTCCAGCAAGCCACGTATACGGCGATAACTGTCTAATGCAGGCAGACCGGTATCCACTGAAATTTCTATGGCTTCCGAGGGAATAAGCCCTGCTTCCAGCATCGCCCTGCGATAGCCCTGGTAACGCATGCACGAAACCGCATGATCACTGTGCAGGCAGACGTAATAAATAGTACGACAGCCATTCCCGAGCAGGTGTGTGGTTGCCAGAAAACCACCCTGTTCATCATTGGAAGCGACCCAGAAATGCCCCTCCCGCACATCACCAATACTCACATAGGGGGCTTCCTGCTCCTGAACCTTCTGATAGCGGGGATCTTCATGGTGCAACCCAATGCCAACATAGGCCTTGGCCGACGTCATCAGCTCACCCTCCGGAGAAAACTTCACCCGCTTGACCCGGTACCCCTGCCGCTCCAGCTCAATCTTCAGCGCTTCATACACTTTTAATGCAAACGGCGATATGGTTCCCAGATCCAGCCCCAGCACAACCCCCACTACAAAGGCATTCTGCCCGTGCAACTGCCGGGCCATATAATTGGGTTGATAGTTAAGCTCATGGGCCGCGTCCAATACCTTCTTGCGGGTACTGTCTGAAACGTATTTTCCGCCATTGAGCACCCGACTGACGGTTGCAATGGATAATCCTGCCAGCGCCGCCACCTGGAGAATGGTTGATTGCCCAGACACTTGATTCCTTCCCCAAGGGATTTATCCCTATATCAAATAACTGACATTGATTCGAAATATCACCAACCTTGGTAATATATTTTGTTTACAGTGTTCACAAAAAGACACAGATCAATATTTAGCCAAGTTCTTCTAAAAACCTTTTCATATTGCTCTTCACCCCACAAATGCCAAAGAATTTCACAGCCAAAAAAACGTCAACACGTTGTAATGCCTGCTGACAGAGTCTGGACGATTTATTTCGTTTCAGGGGGGACTGCAGCATGCAAGATGGCGAACACACGACAACACATTTGAAGGAATTTGGTTGTGACCAAAGCAAGACTTCTGCCACTGGCTGGTGCTATTTCAGCTATCGTATTTTCTGCTGCTGCTTCTGCTGCGACTGTGGATTTCCATGGTGTGGTTCGTTCCGGCGTTGGCCTTTCTGCAGGCGGCGGGGATCAAGAAGCATTCCAGGCCAAGGGAGCTGCCTCAAAGTTCCGTCTGGGCAACGAAACCGAAACTTACGGTGAAATCAAGCTGGGTTCTGAACTGTTCAACAACGGTGAACAATCTTTCTACCTCGACAGCAACATGGCATTTAGTGTTGATCAGGCTAAAGACTGGGAAGAAAAGAGTCCTGCATTCCGTGAGTTCAACGTTCAGGCCAAAGGTGTTTTAGGCTTTGCTCCTGAAGCTACACTGTGGGCTGGTAAGCGTTTCTACAAACGCCAGGATGTTCACCTTTCAGACTTTTACTACTGGAACGTTTCCGGTCCGGGTGCAGGTGTAGAAAATATTGATGTTGGCTTTGCTAACTTCAGTGCCGCATGGATTAAGAGCAGCACTTCTTTTGAATACTACAAAACCAATGACAATGCACTTAAGCGTGAGAATGCACAAAAGTTCGACCTTGATCAAAACATTATTGATCTGCGTCTGGAAAATATTTCCACTAACACCAATGGTACGTTAACGGTTGGCCTTGACTATGCATTTGGCAACCCTACAGGTTCATTTGCCGGTGGCTTTGCAGCTGATGGTTATGATAATGGAGGTAATGCAAAGGCGAAAGCATTGGCAGCTGTTAAAGAGTCAGAAATGGACGACAGCGGCTACATGGTCACTCTGGAACATACCCAGAGCAATTTCTTCGGTGGCTTTAACAAATTTGTTGTGCAGTACGCTACAGATGCGATGACAGCCAGTGGTATGGGAACCAATGGCCAGGGTGTTTCAGAGCTTGCAACCGACAATCTTGATGGCCAGGATTTCTACCGGATTATGGATCATGGTTACGTAACTCTTGGTGATAATGTAGAAATGCAATACATCGCGAGCTACAACAATCTGTCATTTAAAGACAGCAACAAAGACGACCAGACTTGGATTAGTGTTGGAGCCCGTCCGATTTACTTCTGGAACGACATCATGAGTACTGCTCTGGAAGTCGGATATGATCAGGTTGAAAATGCTTTTGACAATGGTGACGACTCTAAATTGGCCAAAGTAACCATCGCCCAACAGTGGTCTGCTGGCCGTGGCTATTGGGCTCGTCCTGTTATTCGTGTATTCGGTACCTACGCCAAGTGGAACGACGAATCCAAGGGGCAGATTGGTGGCGCTGCATTTGCAGACGACACTGACGGCTTCACCTTCGGTGTTCAGGCAGAAACCTGGTGGTAAGTTGTTAACTACCCAGCCAGTGCAACTCCCTTCCCGTGCATAGCATGGGAAGGCTACGCCAGCCCTACTCCATGGCAGGCCTTCCTGATGTCTGTTAACTCAGACATCAGGCAAAATTTCCACCTCCTGTGATTGTGTCTTTATTTGACGGGGCGCTGCCCCGTCTTTTTCCTTCTCTGCTGCGCAAACCCTATCCTTACAATACATTCCCAATTTCCGTTTACCCTGAGCTTTTCAAAGGTGGTGTTGTCAGACTTTGACATGCCCAATCTCAACGAAATCCGGAGCTAAAAACAGGGAAGTTATCTCTGGACAACCATCCCGCTCCCAGTAAAACGTTTACAACTTCCCACCATCTCATTTCATGACAATAATGCCCGCGCAAAAATAAACTACCTCTTTCGCAGTGATTTGAAATGCCCAAAAAAAAGTTAATGGATGCGGAACTGACACCGGTAACCCAAAGCCTGAGCCAGGTGATGCATGCCTCACCTTTTTCCATCCTGGGAATTCACCCCGGGCAGTCCGGTAGTGGTCTCACCATCCGCGCCTGGCACCCCGATGCCGAGTGCATCGAGGTTGTGCAGGAAAGTACGGGTAAATCACTGGGCAGAATGAACCGACTGGCCAATGGTCTTTTTGAGCTGAGTTTTCCCCAACGGAAAAAAGTCTTTTACTATCTGCTCAACATCACCCTGAAGGACGGGACAGAAGAACTCCGCTTTGACCCTTACCAGTTTGGCGAGTACACCCTTTGCCAGCAGGATATCGACCCGCTCCATCTGTACCGACATCTGGGTGCTCTGAAAGTGGAACACGCCATTACCCGTCAGCGCAGTGTTTCAGGCGTGTTGTTCAAGGTCTATGCCCCCCATGCCCGTTCCGTCAGCGTGATCGGTGATTTCAACCGGTGGGATGGTCGGTGCCCTGTATAAATATGAGCTGCACGATCAGAATGGTCAGCTGCTGCCGGAAAAAACCGACCCCTTTGGCCATAAAGTGGAACAGTGGCCGGGCCTCGCCTCCATTGTACAAACGGAAAGTACCTTTACCTGGTCCGACAGCCAATGGCTGAACAAACGTCAGCTGAACCATAACAAACCCATGTCGGTTTATGAGGTCCACCTGGGCTCATGGAAAAAATCGAACGACGATGGTTTTAAAAATTACCGGGAGCTGGCCGACGAACTGATCCCCTATATCCGGAAAACGGGCTTTACCCATATCGAATTACTGCCCATTTCCGAACATCCTCTCTACGAATCCTGGGGCTATCAGCCGGTTGGGCTGTTTGCCCCCACCAGCCGCTATGGCACACCGGACGACTTCCGCTACCTGGTTGACCAGTGCCACCAGCACAATATTGGTGTGATTCTGGATTGGGTTCCCGCCCACTTTCCACAGGATGAACACGGCCTGTTCCGTTTTGACGGGACCGCTATTTATGAATATGAAGACCCGCAACGGGGCTGGCATCCGGACTGGAAGTCCTGTATCTACAATTACGGTTCGCCATGGGTACAGGATTTTCTGATCAGTAATGCCCTGTACTGGCTGGATGAGTTTCATATTGATGGCCTGAGGGTGGATGCCGTGGCCTCCATGCTCTACCTGGACTACTCCAGAAAACAGGGCGAGTGGACACCCAACCATCTGGGCGGCAATGAACACCTTGAGGCCGTCGCCTTTTTGCAGCGCCTGAACACTGAAGTTCACCGGCTGCATCCACACTGCATGATGATCGCCGAGGAGTCCACCAGCTGGCCCTGTGTATCACGCCCCGGACACCCACAGAGCCTCGGCTTTGATTACAAATGGAATATGGGCTGGATGCACGACACTCTGGCCTATATGAAGCGGGACCCGATTTATCGTCAGCATCACCACCATGAAATGACCTTCAGTATGGTCTACGCCTATAACGAGAACTTTGTGCTCTCCCTCTCCCACGATGAAGTGGTTCATGGTAAAGGCACGATCCTCACCCGTATGCCCGGGGATGACTGGCAGCGCTTTGCCAACCTTCGGGCCTATTACGGATTTATGTTCGGGCACCCCGGTAAAAAGCTGATGTTTATGGGCTCCGAGTTTGGTGCCACCAACGAGTGGAACCCGGCAGAAAGCCTGAACTGGAACCTGTTGGAGCAGGGCCCTTACCACCAGGGCATGCTGACGATGATCAGTGAGCTGAATACCCTGTATCAGCGTTACCCGGCACTGCATGAGCTTGATTTTGATCGCAACGGTTTTCGCTGGCTGATACTGGACGACCATGGTCAAAGTGTTTTTGCCTTTTACCGAACAGACAGCGCAGGTAAAACCATTGTCGTTATCAGCAATATGACACCATTTGTAAGGCATGATTACACCATTGGCGTTCCGGCAAGTGGACAATGGCAGGAAATCTTTAACAGCGATGACCAGCGCTTTGGTGGCAGTCATATTGTCAACGGTACCGTCTCAACCCGGCCAGGAGAGTGGCATAACCAACCCCAAAGCATCAGACTGACTTTGCCGCCACTGGCGACTATTATGCTGACCGTTGACTGGGAATAAAGCCCATAGCGAGAAAAAGCTCCCGACACATACTGATTCCTTCGATCCCGTGTGTATTACAGAAATCGCTCAATCCTCCGTAAGTATCTTTCCCATGCTTTTAGGCCCTTTGGGTACTGCGTGGGAATGCATACCGGAGCCTGCAGTATGGAACAACCTGTTTCTGCCCGGAATCACCAGAGTTTAATGGGGGTTCTACATTTTCGGAGAAGTTCGGTATACATTCCCTTCCCACCTGGCTGGCAGCCTGGAACATTTGTAGCAAGAACTCACAGTAATTCCGGTACTGACAAAAATAAAATAATCATCCTTATTTACATCTACATTTGTATTCTGAATTTTGTAAACTCGGAAGCTCTGAAATGACCCCCGTGCTCACCTCATGCGTAACCATGACGCCACCGTCTGATTTGGCTGCTACTGATAGCGGCCATGGCCCGGAACGGGGTTCGTCCTGGCCGGGCTTCTGGAGTGTCAGCAAGTCAGTGGCTCAATCCCTTCATCCTGACTTTGATCCCGGGCAACGGACTGATCAGCCCGGTAGCCCATGGATACAACTGAAGATTCAACCTAAAGAGCTGGCCCTGCGTCTGGTCCAGAAAGCCATCCCCGTCGATAGCTACCTGAACACCATTAACCAGGTGGCCATGGCCTGTCTGGCGCTGGCCAGCCTGCCGGTTTGTGGGGGCCAGACGCCAGAAGACAGCAATCCTGGAACCAGTAAAGAACCACCTGGCACTGCTGCCTCAACCGTCCCGCCGGGCTGCAGAGACGAGCAGATTCCTGTCCAGAGCAATGCTGACCTGGCCAAAATCGGGAATAAGCCATGCTATCCCCCCAATGGCAAGTACGAACAGATTGCTGATATTGATGTCGAAAACCACTCGCCCATCCCGGGCTTCACTGGTGAGTACAACGGTAACGGCAAGAGCATTAGCAACCTGAACAACTGCCTGTTCTTGCTGGTGAAAGATGGGGGAGTAGTACGTGATGTGGTGGTCAAAAATGCCAGTATAAGCATAAATGACCGGCGATCTTACGGTAATAAGGGCATTATCGCCTGCGAAGCCAGCGGACACTCACTGTTGAAAAATAACACAGTGGAACATTCTGATTTCAAGTTAGTGAGAGGCGGCCAGGGTATGATGATGGGGATGCTGGCGGGAGAGATCAGGAACAACTCAAAACTGGAAAGTAACCAGGTCAAGAACTCGGCGATGAATGTAAATACAATAGGGCTACGTTCTGCCTCTGCAGGAATATTAACCGGAAGGGCCAGAGGATCTGCTTCCCTGGACAGCAACTCGATTGACCATTGCAATATCACAGCAAGCCACAAAGAGAGCATTTTCTGGAGTGAGAGTGAAACGTTCACTGGCCTGATAGCTGGGAGCATGGACGATAACGTCACTGTCAGTAACTCGAGACTCACCAATAACCGGCTGGTAGATAATACGCGATTGGTCAACGCCGGAGGTGTCGCAGGGTGGGCGTCCGGCACAACTATAGAGGGTACCCATGCCATCAATAACAGCATGCTTTCGCAGATATGGTTCGCACCAGACCCAAAGATTGCGGTAGTGGTTGCCAATGCAGTTAAATGCCGTATTAGCGATACCACCGCTATCAATAACCGCCTTGAATTAAAAGAAGGTTATGGGGAAACTTCATGGGAAAGTGCACCCGCTACGGGAATCGTAACAGCAAGTTGTGATCAAAGTACGATCAAAAATACTCTGGCCGAACATAATGAATTGTTCTCCGTAGGCAAGGTAGCCGTTGCCACCGCCTATATTGAAGATAAATGCGAGATCCGTAATACCACTGCCAGAAATATCAAGATTGAAGCCAGACAAGGTGACAACGATCAATCTGCTGCGGCGATTGCTGCGGCCAGCTTTGGAACAAAAGCGTTCTACAACAATAAGATTAGCCAGACAACCGCTATCGATTGTCAGATATCAGCTCAAGGAACAAATGGTTATGCCGCAGTGGGAGCTGCCTATCGAGGCAGGGGTTATGTAACCATCAGCGATACCACTGTCTGCAACAGTAACATCAAGGGTACTCACGCAGGCATAGCCGCTGGCGACACTAACCATCCATTTACTCGCACCCTTGCCTGTAAAACCACACTCAACACCCGGCTGGAAAATTCTGGTTGCGCTGAGGCAAACTGTCCGAAGGAAAGTACTGACGCTCCTCCCACACAACTCAACACGACCACCACCGCTGGCAGTTATCAAGCAACAACTGACGCCTTATCCTCACCTCTTGAAACACCGGCCAGCAGCACTACAACTTCAGAATTGTCGAGCTCAACTGTTGCGCCCTCGATTTTCTCAACATCAACAACATCACAACTGGCCAGTTCAGCAACTTCACCAACAGCTCTGTTCTCAGGCAGAGATCAGCCAACCACTGTTGATCGACATCTGTCGCTCAAAACAGTAACGGCTGCACCACGTCAGCCACTACCATCTGCCACTGTGTCTTCTTCATTGGTTAATGGAACCAACGACCACACTATTTCACCCCTGAACAACGACGAAGTGGATGCAGGTATTCCGGTTCCTGCCCTGGCCGGATGGGTAGCAGCGGGGATTCTCACGGGTGGCATTTTGCTGTATGCCTGCTACCAGTGGTACCAGGGCTATCAGCAAGGGTTAACGGGCAAAGCGTTAGCCCTGCGGCCCATGACCCGGATCAGAGATGCGATTTGCTGTCACCCAAAAGCGGATAGCCTGGAACTGGTTTCTTTGCAGCCGTCTGATGTCTGACAGTAAAATCGGAACCGGCAGCCTGCCAACAAACGTCAGACTGATTGTGATGAACGCTGAAAAGTGTATCTTCCCAGTAACTTGCGCAGCGGTTCGATATGCATTCCCACGGGGGCCGTGGGAACAAGGTGGCTGTATAATAGAGCTTGTCTGCAATAGAGTGGTTGTACGTGGTTTACTTTGCCGCTTACCCTTTAATGATCGTCAGGTTTTTTTCATTTTCCACATCAAAAATATGACAAGCTTCGGTATTCAAATTGAAGCGCATTGTGCGACCAATATCAGCTGTGGTAATGGTATGGTCGTTCACTCGAGCAATCAGCTCATTATCGCCTACTTTGAAATACAGATATTTCTCATTACCCATATTCTCGACAACCGTCAACATGCCTTCGACCGTATTAACAGTATCACTGTCATTTGCCAGGGAGATATGCTCAGGGCGAATACCAAAGTAAACCGCCTGATCAATCTGCTCATGCAGCAAATCCTGTTTGGCTCTTGGGATAAAGCACTTCACCCCCGGTGCAAGTTCTACAAAAAGTCCAGCATCCGATTTTCGAATCACCGTTTTTACCAGGTTCATAGAGGGGGAACCGATAAAACCGGCGACAAATTTATTGGCAGGGAAATTGTACAAGTTGGCAGGGGTATCCACTTGCATGATTTCACCCTTATTAAGTACGCAGATTCGGTCACCCAGTGTCAGTGCTTCTGTCTGATCATGAGTAACATAAATCATGGTGGCAGGGTTACCTTCCTCCTTCAGACGCTGGTGCAGCTGGGCAATTTTTACCCGCATGGAAACACGAAGCTTGGCGTCCAGGTTTGATAACGGTTCATCGAACAAAAACACATCAGGCTTGCGCACAATGGCACGGCCAACAGCAACCCGCTGTCGCTGACCTCCGGACATCTCTTTTGGCTTGCGGTCCAGAAGATCGGTAATTTCCAGTTTTTCTGCTGCCTCTTCAACCGCCTGGCGAATCTCCTCTTTCGACTTTTTCTGCATTTTCAGGCCAAAGGCCATATTGTCAAAAACGGTTTTATGGGGGTAAAGCGCATAGTTCTGAAAGACCATGGCAATACCCCGGTCCTTGGGAGGCAAGTCATTCACCACGCGTTCACCGATCCGGATTTCGCCGTCGGTGATGCTTTCCAGCCCTGCAATCATGCGGAGCGTGGTGGATTTTGCACAGCCGGACGGACCAACGAACACCATAAACTCGCCGTCATGGATATCAAGGTCAATACCATGAACCGCCTGAAATTCATTGTCATATTTTTTTTCAACGCTTTTTAAGCTTACGTTAGCCATCCGGTCATTCCACAGATAATCTTTCAGGTAACAGGGTTATTCAGCACACTGGGCAATCGCAGCCAGTTTCGGCTTGCCTTCAGCATCAACCTGGAAGCCCCAGACATAACGGCCGGATTCGGTGAAGTTGATGCGGGTATCTTTCATAAACCCACCACGAATTAACTTACCTTCCTGTCCGACGGTCAATGCCCGACCACTCACGGTGAATTGTGGTTTCCAACCCATACTGGCAAACTGGAAGTTCACCGGGCCCGCCTCATTCTCCATGATGACCTGATAAATGCCATCCCCCTTGTAAGACATACGACGATGCTCCTGGTGCATCCACTGCCCATCGGAGAAAGTGCCAGTAACGTACATGGGCGGACGAATAGGGCCACTACCGGCAACATCAGGCAAATTACAGCTGGCAACGGGGCTGGTGCTGACCGCTGATGCAGCAGCCGTATCATTAGCAGGATTTCCGGCACAACCAGCCAGAGTGGCAGCAAGGGTAAGGGTTGCCAGGACTTTGATTTTCATATTAACTCCATAGCGACAATGACCAGTCGCCAACGTAGATAAATAACAAAGACGTGTGTTTTTTATTTAAAATAAAGTTTCTGTCGTATTTTTCCGAACCAGCTCGCTTCGCCGTGGGCTTCACGCTCCGGTTTTTGCGATTTAACGTTCCGGGTTGAAATCATTGGGGCTTTACCCTTTGACAGGGCATTAAGCGTAGCCATTGATTTCATATATTGTTGTGCATCTCTGGCAGGATAACCAAACAGCTTGCTTCGTGGTGGACAGGAACGGCTGACGCCTGACTTGCCCTGAATCACCGTACCATCGCCAATATGCAGATGACCGGCAATGGCACTCTGCCCATGCACAGTAACCCGATTACCGAGGATGGTATGACCGGCAACACCGGATTGTGAAATGATCAGGCAGTGCTGACCAATACAACAGTCATGCCCAATCTGGCAAAGGTTATCAATTTTGCTGCCCCGGCCAATAACCGTGTCTCCGAGAGTACCCCGATCAATGGTGTTGTTGCAGCCAATGTCCACATTATCTTCAATAATGACCCGACCAATACTTTCCAGCCGTTCATATTCGCCAGAACTATTGAGCATGTATTCAAAGCTGAAATTACCGATGGAATTATTGGAATCGATGGTCACATTATTGCCAATCACCGTCCCTTCCTTAATGACGGTATTGGCATGTATGGCAACATTATCGCCAATCACTGCGCCATTATGTATGCGAACTCCCGGCATAAAATGGCAACCTTTGCCGATGCGGGCATGTTTGCCAATGAATACACCCGGAATAGTGGACACATTCTCCTGATCCAACAGGTGGTATTTTTCAGCTTTGTAGTAACGCAATAGATGGTTAAGCAAAGTAACATCCAATGCATCAATCACTATTTTTGCCGGTGCCTTGATATTGCCTATGGCTGCAGGTCCAACCACAATGGCTGCCTGGCAATGATCAATAAACTTGAGGTCATGCCTGGAGAGCACAATAGCCAGGGCATCTGGCCTGCTGGCCGATACCGGGCAGATACTGTCTACTGTGATGTTGCCATCACCAAACAGACGACCGTGGAGTTGTTGAGCAATATCAAGGGCGTTAAGCATGGGATTTATACCAGATTAAAACCTGTAAAGAGCATGGGCGTAAAATTTGTGGCTATCCACTTTCTTGCTCAAGCCTGCTTCCCTGGGGTCATTAGTGGTCTCTTTTTCATAGGTATATTCATACTCGGCCTTAACCATCCAGTTCTCACCCAGATCGGTCTCGTAACCAATAGAGGTTTTGACGACGTCCTTAAAGTAATCCGGACCAGCGCCTTTGTCGGTGGTTTCGTTTTTTGTGAACCGGGTTGTCAGGTAAACCAGACCAGCATTATCTATGCTGTAACGAATAGTCGGTTGGATGTATTTCTCAGTAAACTCATACTTCTTGACCCCGCCGGCATGAACGGTCTCATTATCATCTTTGACCTGGTAGAACAGCTCCAGCTCGAACTGAAAGTTGCCGTAATTCTTATAGGGCTTGAACATTAAGCTGTAGCCCCCCTCATCGGTTGTCCCCCAACTACCATTGTCAAAACTCAGGTCCAGGTATTCAGCCGATGCATAGAAACCAGCGTTGTAGTTATTATTCCAATAAGTCAGGTATGGTCGAATGATTTGCTCAAGAGAGTTTTTTTCGTGGTGATTAGCAGAGCTTGATACAACTTCACTGGTAATGTATTCCGCTTCATAGCCCAAACCCGTTCCCCAGCCACCACTCAGGGCAAAGGGCCGATCAAGTAAGATCAGGTGCTTTAGAGAATCTTCATTCTCATAGTAACCTTTGGCACCGGAAGTATCGTAATTTTTCTGCTCCCGGCTCATGGTTTTTAATGAGTAGTTAGCGCGCAGGCCCAGATCCTGAATATTTAAAAACACATTACCAATTTCATTGGTAATGATTTTTTCCTTGATTTCACCGTAGCCCCAGTTTGTGGTTGTTTTTGTCTCATACTCGATTGATGAACCAAAGTGACCAGACAGGTTTATGCCTTCATTGCTGGCAGATAAATTATCTCCATTATTTGCCTGACGCAGGAAATCAGTAAATTCATCGGCTGATGCAGCACCCGATAAACCGATAACATTAGCAATAACAACTGATAGTAACTTTTTTCTCATCAGGAATCCCCAAGTGGCAAATAATCTGGCAATTATTCAATTGAAGTAATGCAATCCAAAAATAACGGACAGCTAATAATGTAACCTTTAGTTACTTACAACTCTTCAGTGAAAAAATACGAACAACTGCAACAAGGTCAGAGATCGAAAACAATCGGAAGTCATAGAATGACAACCCTGTAATTCAACAATTTGAGTCTGAAAACATATAACCTGCAGTATGTTCAACAATGTGTTTTTGTGGTGTGATTAAACGCCTTTAGTTCAGCTTTTACAATATGAAAATATTGATCTGAATCAATTTAATCATTTTTTCTCAAATAAAATTTATTTATAAACAAAATCAGCAACAAAATGAATGATTAACCATTGCGCCATTTTTTCTTTTGATTAAAAATGTGGTATTCCACCATGTACTACCCTGTGAATTGTGATTGAGTAGCCAACAGTATGAAACCTCTTTATAAAAATCTGGCGTTCACGCTTTCGTTACTGTCTGCCAGCATTGGGTCCGCTGAACAGTTGATACCTGAAAAGAATGCACAACTGCTCATCTGGACCGATGAGCTGGCCATGGATTATATGGACTATGCCACCGAGGCGTTTAACGAAACCTTTGGCTACGATGTTCAGTTCCGGTTCCGACAACTGGCGCCAATGAACAGTGCCGGACGCCTGATTCAGGACGGTGGCACCGCCCGGGTTGCTGATGTCGCCGAGATTGAACACGATATGCTGGGCAAATTAGTCGTCAGCGGCGCGGTTATGGAAAACCTGGTCAGTGCCGATCGTGTTGATAAAGAGTTTATTTCCAGTGCTGCCTCAGCAGCCAAAGCCGATGGCAAAGGCTATGGTTTTCCCGTCAGCTATGCGACAACTGCCCTGTTCTATAACAAAGACATCCTGGCCGAGGCACCAGAGACCTTTGAAGATTTGATTGCGTTCTCCACCACATTTAACAACCGAACTGAAAACCGTTATGCCCTGCTGTGGGACGTACAAAATTACTATGAATCCCGAATGTTTATGTCCATGTATGGCGGCTATGAATTTGGCAAGGCAGGATCCGATGCAGATGATATCGGGGTAAATTCCGAAGCGACCAAACGCGGCCTTGCCGCCATGCTTAAATTGAAAACAGCCAATGACTCGAACCCTGTGGATATGCGCAACACCCAGGTGCGTCGAGGCCTGTTCACTGAAGGTAAAGTTGCCGCCATTGTTGACGGTCCATGGGCAACAAAAAGCCACCTGGAATCGGGAGTTAATGTTGGCGTCGTGGCGATGCCAACACTGGAAGGAAAGCATCCGCGCACATTCTCCACAGTCAGGCTGGCAGTGGTCTCCTCTTACACAGAGTATCCCGTTGCCGCACAACTGTTTGCTGACTTTCTGGCGTCAGAAGCCATGTTGAAAAAACGGTTCGAGATGACCAGATCCATCCCGCCACTGAATCATCTGATGGCAGAAATCGCCAACAGTGCAACGGCTGATGAAGCAACCAAAGCCTTTATTGCCCAGGGTTTTTATGCCGATGCCATGCCCTCCATTCCGGAAATGGGCTATGTCTGGTCTCCCATGGCTAACGCCATTACCGCAAGCTGGGTCAATGGCGAAACACCGGAAAAATCATTGGATAACGCCTTAATGGTGATCAAAGAGCAGATTGCTTTCCAGGAATAACAAACACCCCACCCTGACCAGGGACATTATTTCGGAATAACTCCCGGGCATGGTGGGATTGACGACATCATTATTGACGGCAACTGATTAATACTGTTTAGGAGGGGCTATGGATACAGCCATGGATCAGCCCAGGGTGGCTAACAAGCTACCACCTCTGTCGGTTTTTCTGATGGGGGGGACCCAGCTGTTAAACCGACATTATATAAAAGGGTGTTTCTATCTTTCAGTGCAGATAGTGCTGGTACTTTTTGCTGCTGATTTACTAACAGCACTGGAAGGCTTTATCACCCTTGGTGATACCGCACAACATCGCGTGGGTTTCAAAATTATCCACGGCGACCACTCTATTCATATGCTGGTTGAAGGGGTACTTGCCATCTTTCTGACCGTGGCGTTTCTTGCTGCGTACCTGCTGAACATTAAAGATGCCGTTAACATTACCCCTTGCACCATCAGCTTCAAACAGCAGTTGCGGGCCTTTTATGATGAGCATTTTGCCCTCATCATGTTAACCCCGGCGGGGATTGCTGCACTCGCATTCATTATTTTGCCAATACTGATTACCGTACTGGTTTCTCTCACCAACTACGCAGCACCAGCACATATTCCACCAAAAAACCTGGTGGACTGGGTTGGGTTTAGAAATTTTCTGTCCCTGTTTGAGCTGAAAATCTGGTCAAGCACTTTGCTCGGTGTCGGCAGCTGGACGGCGATATGGGCGGTTTGCTCAACAATATTCACCTTTGGCTTTGGCTTTGTTCTGGCGCTTGCCCTGGCGAATCGGGACATCGCCGGTAAAAAGGTATGGCGCGTTATATTCATGCTGCCTTACGCCATTCCGGCATTTGTCAGCCTGTTGATCTTCCGCCTGCTGTTAAACGGCATTGGTCCGGTAAATTCAATCATTAATGGTTTTGGCATTGAGTCCATTCCTTTTTTATCGGACCCCGTGTTGGCGAAAGTGACGGTCATTGCCATCGGTGTCTGGACTGGAGCCCCTTACTTCATGCTCCTGATTGCCGGTGCCCTGACCAATATCCCCAAAGAACTCTATGAAGCCAGTGAAGTTGATGGTGCCAGCCGGTTCCAGCAGTTCAAAGAGATTACCCTGCCCATGATCCTGCATCAGGTAGCCCCTTCTCTGGTCATGACCTTTGCGTTCAACTTCAACAATTTCGGTGCGGTTTATCTGTTGACGGAGGGTGGACCCATTAATCCGGAATATCGCTTTGCCGGCCACACCGATATTCTCATTACCTGGATTTACAAGCTGACCCTGGACTTCCAGCAGTACAATATCGCTGCCGTGGTTTCCATCATCATCTTCCTGTTCTTGTCACTGATTGCCATTTGGCAGTTTAGAAGGATGAACTCCTTCAAGACCGATGTGAGTATGCGGTAATGAACAAACTGACGCATAAAGCCGGTGTTTTCGCCGTATACCTGTTGCTGGCCATCAACGCTATCCTGGTGCTTGGCCCCATTACCTGGACCGTGATGGCGTCGTTCAAGCCGGGGGTAAACCTGTTTAGCAGTTCGTTTACCGACTTTTCCTTTACCCTGGATCACTATCGGGCCCTGTTTACCGATACCCCATATCTGCAATGGTATGCCAACACTTTTGTCCTGGCCTTCAGCAATATGGCCATCTCCATCATTGTGGTGACGATGACGGCATTTATCTTCTCCCGATACCGGTTCAAAGGTAAACGCAATGTCATGATGGGGATTCTGGTTATCCAGATGTTCCCGGCGTTCCTCTCTATCACCGCGATTTATGTATTGCTGTCCAAGCTGAACCTGATCGACACCTTTACCGGGCTGCTGTTTGTCTACGTCACCGGCTCATTACCCTTTATGACCTGGCTGGTGAAGGGCTATTTTGACGCGATCCCAACGTCGCTGGATGAGGCGGCCAAAATAGACGGCGCCGGTCATTTGACCATTTTCTTTGAAATCATTTTGCCATTGGCCAAACCGATACTGGTCTTTGTCGGGCTGACCTCATTCACAGCCCCCTGGATGGACTTTATTCTGCCCACACTGATTCTGCGCAGCGAAGAAAAAATGACGCTGGCCGTGGGCATTTTCCAATGGATCGCCTCTAACTCCGCAGAAAATTATACCCTGTTTTCGGCCGGTGCACTGTTAGTGGCCATTCCTATCACCCTGTTGTTTGTCGCCACCCAGAAGCACATTACTGTTGGCCTGGTCAGTGGCGCGGTTAAGGAGTAACCCCTGAAAATGATTACCTTGAGTGCTCTGGTCCATAACCCGAAAAGCGCCATGTGCTACGCCCGCGATAATAGCACCCTGCATGTTCGCCTGCGTTCAGCCAAGGATGAAATCGAAAAAGTGACCCTCTGGATCGGTGACCCCTATGAGTGGGCAGTCGGAGGCCTGGACGGCGGTAACCTTGGAGGCAGCGATGCCCACGGCTGGACCGGCGGACGTGAAATCCCCATGACCGTCGAGGCCGAAACGCAACATCAAACCTGCTGGCTGGCTGAGTTCACCCCACCCAGGCGTCGGGCACGCTACGGTTTTATTCTGCATTCGAAAAGCACTGGCCAGAAGATACTGTTTGGCGAGCGAAAAAGTGTTGATATTACCGATACCAAAGTGGCAGAAGTGGAACTGAGTAATCTCAGTAATTTCTTCTGCTTCCCCTATATCAACCCCCGTGATGTCCTGGCAACGCCGGAATGGGTACAGAAAACCATCTGGTATCATATTTTTCCGGACCGTTTTGCCAATGGCCGACCGGACATATCCCCCGCTGGTACGATGCCCTGGGGCACAGAACCAACGCAGGATAACTTTATGGGCGGGGATCTCTGGGGGGTAATCGATAAACTGGATTACCTTCAGGACCTGGGCATCAATGGCTTATATTTCTGCCCGGTGTTCACCGCCAACGCCAGTCATCGTTATGACACAGTGGACTACTTCAATGTTGACCCTTCCCTGGGTGGCAATGAAGCTTTTACCGTATTGGTAAAAGAAGCCCACCGTCGTGGGATGAGAGTGATGCTCGATGCTGTGTTTAACCATGTGGGTGATCAACATCCGTTGTGGCTGGATGTTGTCGCCAATGGCAAGGCGTCGCCCTACCATGACTGGTTCTGGATTCGCGAGTTCCCGGTGTATGAAGACAAGCCCCGTGAACAGTGGGACTACCAGAACCTGCGTTATGAAACCTTTGGCAATGTGGCATCCATGCCCAAACTGAACACCGAGAACGAGCAGTGTCGTGCGTATCTGCTGGACGTTGCCAGACGCTGGGTTGAGGATTTTGATATTGATGGCTGGCGCCTGGATGTGGGTAATGAAATTGACCACGACTTCTGGCGTGATTTCCGCCGGGTGGTCAAATCAATCAAACCTGACTGCTATATTCTCGGGGAAATCTGGCACGATGCCTCAGCCTGGCTTGGTGGCGACCAGTATGATTCGGTAATGAACTATCCGATGACCCAGGCAGTGCTGGACTTTTTTGCCCTGGATCTGAGTAACAAGCAGGACTTCATCTGGGATGTGAACCGTTCCTACTGTGCTTACTCTCACACCGCCAACCAGGCGATGTTCAACCTGCTGGATAGCCACGACACTTCTCGTATTTTAAGTTTGTGTGGAGAGAATAAAGCAAGAGCCAGGCTGGCCTACCTGTTTATGTTTACCCAGGTAGGTACGCCCTGCATTTATTATGGCGGTGAAGTTGCCCTCAGTGGCGGGCGGGGAATGGGCAGCGAAGCCAATCGCCGTTGTATGGTTTGGGAGGAAGAAAAGCAGGACCTTGAGTTCAGACAATTTATCCAGGAGTTGATTGTCCTGCGCAAAAGTGAGCCTGATTTCAACATTCCGACCGTGCATTGGCTTGATGTTGACAGTGATCATTGTATTGCCTATCAACGTGGCCAGTGGCAAATCGTGATGAATAACTCTGCTGTTGCCCAATCGGTCAACCTACAAGGTGAGACTGTCCAGCTAGCCCCCTATGGCTACAGGATGAGCAAGAGTCAATAAACAGACCAAAGCCTGCGCCCCTTAACTGGGGCGCAGCTGGGTCAGGAATATAACATTTTTGATGTATGGTTTTGCACGATGAGCACTACAACAGATTTACAAAAATATAATGATATTGTTCAACGTTTGACGACTTTTGGTTTCAGTAAAACGGATGCACTGGTTTATCTTGATGTGCTGAAAAATGGCAGGACCAACGGTTATCAGATTGCCAAATCGTTAGGCATGACCCGCTCAACCATTTATTCATCCATAGACAACCTGTACCTGCAAGGCTATCTCTACATGATTTCCGGCAGTGTAAAGGAGTACGAAGCTAAATCACCTGACGTGATTCTGGCGCAAATCCGGGAAAAAACCATTGACGATATTACAGTCCTGAAAAAAGAGCTGGCCGTTTTATCCCGTTCAGAGGAAAAACCCTTTTTTTTCAATCTGTCAGGGTATGAGAGCCTGATACTGAAAATTAAAGAACTTATAAACGACAGTAAAAACGAGCTTTATATTAATACTGACTTTGATATCACTCTGTTCCAGCGTGAGCTGCAAGAGGCTATTACTCGAGGAGTCCGGGTGATTTGCTTTTCATTTAACCAGATGCACTCTCCGGTTGAAGGCATTGAGTTCTTTTCACGTTCCCATATTCCAGAGCATGACTTCCCCTCTACCCGGTTCATGCTGGTCCGCGACACACTGGAAACACTGGTATTTTCCAATTTGACTGAGGCTCAGGGCATCTACACCAATGAGAAAACTCTGGTAAGAATCATCTCCGAGCATGTTCACAGCGATATCTATCTATCGGGATTATTAGGGGATAAGCCCCTTGACCTGGTGAACATCGCCATCAATACCAACCATGAACGACAGGCACTATAAGCTCCTTTGCCACTCCCTGTTATCTGCAATTTAATCACGAACCCAACCCCCATGACTGAAATGACCAATCCTGTTTTACCCGGCAGCTTTCCTGATCCGTCCATTTGTCGCGTCGGTGATGATTTCTATATGGTTAACTCCTCGTTCGAGTATTTTCCGGGGCTGCCCATTCACCACAGCCGTGACCTGGTCAACTGGGAACTGATTGGTCACGCCCTGGATCGACCGGAACAGTGTCAGGGGCCGGTGTTTCTGACCGATGTACAGTCCGATGGCGGTATTCATGCGCCGACTATTCGATATAAAGACGGTGTCTTTTATCTGATAACCACTAATGTCTATATACCACTGGAGGCACCAGCAGATTTCAATCCCTGTGTGAATTTTATTCTGACAGCGACAAATCCTGCTGGTCCCTGGTCTGAGCCTAAGGTGATCAGCGGCGCACCGGGCATCGACCCCGATATTTTTTTCGACGATGACGGCAGGGTGTGGTACGTGGGAACCCATAGCCCAAGTGATCCAGCCTACCCCAGTGAAGGTGAAATCTGGTTGCAGGAGCTTGACCTGGACAATACCGCCCTGATTGGTGAGCGTTACTTTCTATGGCGGGGCACCGGCGGAGACTGGGTGGAAGGCCCTCATATGTATAAATACAATGGTCGCTACTATTTAATGACAGCAGAAGGGGGAACGGGGTTTTACCATGCCGTGACGGTTGCCTGCAGTGACGCTATTACCGGACCGTATAGAAGTAATCCAAGAAACCCGATATTAACCTCACGTCACCTGACCCACAATTACTGGGTAAACAGCACCGGCCACGGTGACCTGGTTGAGCTGGCTGATGGCCGTTGGTATATGGTCTGCCTGGGGATTCGTAATGACATTGCCAGCCGTTCCAACATGGGCAGAGAAACCCATCTGCTTCCTGTGGTTTGGGAAGCAGAAAACCCGGACAACCGGGATATGCTCTGGCCAGTGTGCGCTCCCGATACCGGCAAAGTGGAAAAACACCTGCCGTTACCGTTTCCGGGATCAAGTCAGCCTGGTAATGGTAACTTTTATGATGATTTTTCTGGCCAGACTCTGAAAAAAGAGTGGAGTTTTCGGCGACTGCCAGAAGCCAGTCACTTTCAGATTCTGCCAGAACAACAGCGCTTGAGAATCTGGCCGGGGCAACCTGTCCGGGAGCGTAGCCAATCCACCGTTATTGGCTTTCGACAATCACACAGCTATTTCAATTATCAGGCCACCCTGCATATATCGGATACCATGGGCAGTAGTGAGATTGGTATAGGGATATTGCAAAAAGACAACCATCATCTGTTACTGGGTGTCTCGCAAAATGATAATGGTCTTGATTTAATCGTCAAACTCAATGATGTGGTGCTTGCATCAGCGACCATTGCTGACAAAACAACAGCGTTGGAATTATTCGTTCATTGTGCTGAAAACGGGTACGACTGTGGTTATATAACCAATGGACAAAAAGTACCAGTGATAAACAGCATCCCGATTGATTCGATGTTATCCAGATACTACACAGGTGCGTTTTGCTGTCTTTTTGGCGTCAATCCAGAGGGTACATCTGAAGTATTTGCAGACTTCTCAGATGTTAAATTCCTGAATTAGCCAGTTGCGCTGCTTGCGGCCACCACCATGATGTGATGTGACCATCGAATGGAATCCGTTAGAAAGTCTGATGTGGTCGGTTCGCATGCGTACCCATAGTGCACAAAAGCCGAATCATACTTCTTACCCCAACCGCTATGCACTATGAAACCCTGATATCATGGTGCATGGCGGCCGGTTGGGGTGTTGACTCCTTCAGGAGCCGATCCCTGAGGAGAGTCCTTTATACAGATTTTCTGTTCAACATGTTTTTAATTAAGTCAATTCTTTATAAAAGTCTGTAATCGTTTACATAACCGGCGTGCTTTTCTGTTTGTTCCTGAAAACTAATAATACACGCCGTTTTTTCTGATCACGCTATATAGAGCTTCACACGCTATGGATACACCGTCTGCCACCCAGACCTATTGCCCCTCTCCCGGAAAAACCTTCCCACAGGGTGCCACTTTGGTTAATGCCGATCTTGTGGCAGTACCGGGTAATCAGGCGACAGGGGTTAACTTTTCTGTGTACGCCCCTAAAGCAGAACAACTGTTTTTATCGTTATTTGATGCACGGGGAAATGAAGAACAACTGAAAATGTTTCCTTCCGCTGAGGGCGTCTGGCACCTTTATATTGAAGGTATTATCGAAGGTCAGCACTATGGATTCCGGGCAGACGGTTACTGGTCACCCAATACCACGCCCCGCTTTAACAAGAACAAACTGCTGATGGATCCCTATGCCCGGGAAATCAGTGGCGATGTGCAATGGTGCCAGGACATTTTTGACTATATTTCAGACGACAATGATCAATGGCTATTCAACGAGCAGGACAGCGCCACCAAAATGCCCCGCAGTGTTGTGCGTGATGCCACCTTTGACTGGCAAGGCGTAACCCATCCACACACTCCGGACCAGCAGAGCATTTATTACGAAACCCACCTCAAGGGATTCACCAAAACCCACCCGGATATTCCGGAGAATATTCGTGGTACCTATCTGGGCATGTGCCACCCCATTACCATTGAATATCTGAAAAACCTTGGCATTACTGCCGTTGAACTGCTGCCGGTTACCTACAGTACCAGTGAAGAGCGACTAACTCACCTTGGGTTATCCAATTACTGGGGTTACAACCCGCTGTGCATGATGGCACCGCACACACCTTATGCCATTTCCGACCCGGTGATTGAAATGAAAACCATGGTACGGGAGCTGCACCGCACCGGCATTGAAGTGATTATGGATGTGGTGTTCAACCATACCTGCGAAGGTGGCCATGGTGGTCCATTCCTGAGCATGCGCGGTCTGGCTGAAACCGACTACTACCATATGAACAAACACGACGGTGGAATTTCCTCGGAGAATTACAGTGGTTGCGGCAACACCATCAACTTCGACAGCCACCAGACTCTGCGCCTGACTATGGACGCACTGCGTCACTGGGTAGTGGAGTATCAGATCGACGGTTTCCGTTTTGACCTGGCCCCCACCATGGCTCGTCAGCACCGTAATTACAGTAAAGATGCGCCTTTCTTTTATGCCGTGAGCCAGGACCCGATTCTGAGCCAGGTAAAAATGATTGCCGAGCCCTGGGATATTGGGCCGGATGGTTATCATATGACCGACTTCCCCTCTGACTGGCAGTCCTGGAATGACCGTTACCGCGATACTTGCCGGAAGTTCTGGAAAGGCAGCAAAGGGGTACAAACTGAAATGGCCTGGCGTTTTTCTGGTTCAGAAGACCTGTTCAGCGAACAAAGTTATCTTGCCACCGTCAACTATATCTGCAGTCACGATGGCTTTAACTTGATGGATCTGGTTTCTTACAATCAGCGCCACAATCTGGCCAATGGTGAAGACGGGCGGGATGGTGACGAGCACAATTACTCCTGGAATCACGGTGAAGAAGGCGTCACTGACAACCCGGACATCAATAAAGCCCGCCTGCGCAGCCGGAAGAATCTGGTGGGCATGTTAATGCTGGCCAAAGGCTCACCCATGCTGTTAGCTGGCGATGAGTTCAGCAACTCTCAGGATGGTAATAATAATGCCTATTGTCAGGACTCCCCCATCGCCTGGCTACACTGGGACTGGCTGCACAACACCGACTCTGACGGTGCACAAATGCACGATTTTACCCGACAAATGATGCATTTTCGTCGCAATGAACCACTGTTGACCGATGGTCTGGGCCACATAGAATACCAGTTACATTCCCCGAAGGGTGACGTCGTTGACCCTCTTTATTTCAGTGAGCGCCACTGTTACACCCTGACGGTTAAAATTCATGACCCGAATGATGCTGAAAAAGGTGCTATCTGGGTCATCCTGAACGCTGGCAAACATGTAGGCAGAGTATTGATTCCTGAAACCGGTCAATTCAAACACCGGACGGTTGTGGTGAATACTGACAAAGAGTCTTCTTTTATTCACGAACCGTCTGTTGATCAGTGCAGCTATGAAGTTCAGCCGCACAGCCTGATCATGCTTAAAGAGATGAATTAACAGGCAGGTCGGCCACTCCGAAGATGGGTTGCCGACCGGTTAATCTACACAATTACTCCGCACAGCGGGAAACCATCACCTGATCAATCTCACCACTGTCTTTGAACGTTAAGCTCCATACATAGCGTCCCGCCTCCGGTATCATCACCGAGGTATCGGTACCATACCCACCGTTTTTCCCGGCAGTTGCCTGCCCCGGCTTTTGTGACAGATCAGCAGCCGTGTATTGCGGGCTCCAGCTGGCTGTGGCGTACTGGAAGCGATAGCTGCCTTTGCGCTCATTGGTGACGGTTTGATACACGCCGTTGCCTTTATACTGAAAAGCCCGGGCTGGCTTGTGTATCCAGTTAGAGTCCGGAAAGCTGCCCACTACAAACAGAGTATCTTGTGCCGGGCCTGCTTCATTCACTGTTGGGTTGTCGCACTGGGCCAAAAAACCTTCGCCGGTCATCGAGCTGGCATCTCGTTTGTTGACCTTTGGTCCGGCTGCAACAGGCCTGGCAATGCGCAGGAATCGTGATTCAAAGCCTTTCATGCGAATGGAATATTCATTGTTTTTCGGGAAAAACACCTCTCCCGTGAGCAGATCCACCAGCCTCCCTTCGGAACCGGCTTCTGCCGTTGTCAAAGTGACCATTTGGAAAGCGCTGTCGGTGCTGACCATATAAAGCAGGGCATCATCGCCACTTTGCTTGTGATCGACGTAGACCTCTTTCTCTGCACGGATGTTAATGCGTTCACCTTCAGACAACGCCGGGTGTTTATCCCGCAACGTCATCAATGACGATACATAGGCTTTAAGATCACGCTGCTGTGCATTCAACTCAGCGGTTAACCCATCAATTTTGGCACTGGTACGTCCCGAGTGGTCATCACACACACCACGAATGGCGCAGTTATTATCCGGCTGCTTTTCAGAAAAGTCTGGCGTTTCATCACCAATTTCATCGCCGTAATACAAGGTGATGGGGCCCGTGTAGGCTGCCATAAATGACAGGGCCGCTTTATGCCGCAACCAGTATTCTGCATCGTCCGGATTGGCAATGCCGCCACGCTGCAGAAGGTCACCAAAGCGCACAACATCGTGATTACCCAGCATCAGGTTAGGTTGCGCATGGTTCGGATAGAGTGAGTGCAGGCTCATGCCTTCATCCAGCCAGTCACCGCCTTTACCACCCATACCGTTTTCATTCACTGCAAAGGTTTCCACCAGGCGATAACGCATGGGGAAGTCAAATGCAGAACACAACGCCGGACTCTCCCCGGTACCGTAGCCGACCCTCTGAATGGTGTTTTCTTCTTTCCAGATCTCCGCCACCATATAGCCCAATGGATTGACAGTTTCACCCTTGTGGTTCTGGTAAGTCACTGACTGAGAAGCTTCATCCACGGCTTTGCGGATTTCAGTCCAGGCTTCGGTGGGCACCTGATAGGCCTGATCCAGACGCCAGCCGTCTATTTTCAGCTCCTTCACCCACCAGGTGGCCACCTCCCGGTAAAATGGCAGGCTTTGGGGATAATCAACAGGATTGTGACTGCCAGAAGGCAGCAAACCGGACGGCGATGGCACGACACCGGACTGTTTATGATGGCCGAATACACCATCAAAAAATACATACAGCCCTTTGGCATGGGCTTTTTCCACCAGTTCTTTTGCCTGCTCCAGGGTCCCGAAGCGTGGGTCAATGGCAAAATAATCCGTCGCAAAATAGCCAGTGGCATCCAGCCGGTCATCCCAGTGTGATTGGCCTGCAACGGGTTCCGAGTTGAAGACTGGTGTCATCCAGATGGCATTCATACCCAGTGACTGGATGTAGTCCAGCGAATCAATTATACCCTGCAAATCCCCCTGGTGATGACTGGTACCGTAGCCGGTGCCGTGACCGGTTCCCTTTTCTCCATCCACAAAGCTTTCGACCATAATCTGATAAATTCTCAGATCGTTGGCTTTTGCCCGGGTGCTGGCGCTGCAGTCATAAGCCGGTGTCAGGCTGGTGCTGGCCTTAGACGCTGTATCAGGTGACTGACTGGCACAGCCAGTCACCAGCAAGGCAGAAAGCGCAGAGATGGCCACAGCCAATGCTTTTGGCTTCGTCATTGGGTCCTCCGATTGGTCACATTACATTGCTGAAAAGAGGATGGGAAAGAGATGCAAAATATTAGTGGCTGTTTCCCCAAAGTTGTATAACGACACAGGTCATGCGCCGCCCGCCATTATCGCTTTGAGTAGCTTCAATGCATTGATTTAAAGCATTTTTATTTTCTATTCAAAATAGTTGTAATCGTTTTCAGAGGTTTACAACAATGCGCAAAAGGTGAAATTAATTTACTTGACGCCTGTTTTTCACTTTGACACATTGATGTTTACTTATTAAATAACAACACATGGTTGGTGGTGTGCAATCCTATCTTTTAAAACATTTCAATCAGCACAAAGACTGAAAGCGTTTACAAAACAACAAACCATCTTTTTCCATTACACTAGGATTCTTTTGCAAAGCCGCTGAAACAGATCATCAGCGAAAAAGCCAACCTGATAGCACAACAAGAGTGATACGCATCACATGGATCAGAAAGCATTTACCACAGAGCTTGAAAAAAACCTGCGTCGTGAACTGGGCACTACCCCGAAGCAAGCCACACATCGCGACTGGTGGCAGGCCCTCTCTCTGGTACTCCGTGACATTAATCTGGACCAGCTTCAGGAAAGTAGCCTGGGCGTCACCAAAGAGACAAAGCCGCAACGTCATGTCTGCTACCTCTCCATGGAATTTCTGATGGGACGCCTGCTGGGTGACGCCCTGATGAACCTTGGACTTTACGAAACCGCAGCCACCCTGCTGCAATCCCACGGCGTTCGCATTTCTGATGTTCTGGATCAGGAGCGGGACATGTCCCTGGGCAACGGTGGTCTGGGTCGTCTGGCCGCCTGTTTTATGGATTCTCTGGCCAACCAGCATATTCCAGCCACCGGGTACGGCATCAACTACCGCTATGGTCTGTTTCGTCAGATTTTTGTGGATGGTTACCAGAAAGAGAAGCCGGATGTCTGGCGTGAATTTGGCAGCCCGTGGGAAACCTGTCGTCCATCCGAGACCGTGGAGATTGGCCTGTTCGGTCATATGGAAATGGACAACGATGGCAATAACCACTGGGTGCCTGGCAAGAAGCTTTTCGGTGTGCCCTGGGACATCACCATTCCATCCTTTGGCGGAAACTATGTAAACCGCCTCCGTCTCTGGGAAAGCCTGGTGGGTGCCTATCCTATCGATCTGGATAAATACAATCAGGGTGAGTATCTGGAAGCCTGCCGTAACCTGGTGGATGGCGATACCATTTCCGGAGTCTTGTACCCTGAAGACTCAACGCCGCAGGGTAAGGATCTGCGACTGATCCAGCAGTACTTCTTCACGGCCTGCTCCCTCAAAGACATTATCCGTCAGCATAAGCAGCGTGGCCTGCCATTAAGCAGTCTGGCAAAACACTACGCGCTGCAATTGAACGACACCCACCCGGCTATCGCCATTCCGGAATTAATGCGCCTGCTGATGGACGAAGAAGGCATGGTCTGGAATGAGGCCTGGGCCATCACTCAGGAAATGTGCCACTACACCAACCACACCCTGTTGCCAGAAGCCCTGGAGAAATGGTCTGCCTCCCTGCTGGACCGTGTTCTTCCAAGACACTTGCAGATCATTGAGATGATCAACTACGTCTTCCTGAACGGCGAGGCTAAAGAGCAATGGGGCGACAATGTAGAGATCATCAAGAAAGTCAGCATCTTCGAAGAGCTGGACAACGGTGATCGCATGATCCGCATGGCCAACCTGTCGGTGATTGGCAGTCGCCGGGTCAATGGTGTTGCCGCGCTGCACAGTGGTCTGGTTAAAGCCAATCTGTTCCCCGAGTTTGACGCCCTGTATCCCGGCAAGCTGGTCAACGTCACCAACGGTGTTACCCCAAGACGCTGGCTGGCTCACTGTAACCCGGGCCTGGCACGACTGCTGGATCGAAATATCGGCAAAGAGTGGCGTACTGACCTGGACCAGCTGGAAAAACTGACACCACTGTCGGAATCTCCCGATTTTCTCGATGCCTTTGCCAATGTCCGTTTCAAAAACAAGGAGCGACTGGCGCGGTTGATTGAAAAAGAGTGCAAGGTCAATGTTAACCCCAATGCGTTGTTCGATGTTCAGATTAAGCGACTGCACGAGTACAAGCGTCAGCAGTTAAACCTGTTGCACATCATCAGCCTGTACCACGAAATGCTCGATAACCCGGATGCCGAACATACCCCACGGGTATTTATTTTTGGCGCTAAAGCTGCACCAGGTTATGTAATGGCCAAACAGATTATTCTGGCCATCAACAAGGTCGCCCAGGTTATTAACAACGATCGTCGTTTGGATGACCGCCTGAAAGTGGTATTCCTGCCGGATTATCGCGTCACCCTGGCGGAACAGATCATTCCTGCCGCCGATCTTTCCGAGCAGATCTCCACTGCCGGTTTTGAAGCCTCCGGTACCGGCAATATGAAGCTGGGCCTGAATGGTGCACTGACCATTGGGACACTGGACGGAGCCAACGTGGAAATTGCCGAAGCGGTGGGCGATGAGAACATCTTTATCTTCGGAAAAACCGTCGATGAGATTGCCGAACTGCAGCAGCAGGGTTACAACCCATACCCTTATTATGAGAGTAATCCGGTACTGAAGCGGGCCATTGACGCCCTGATGAATGGTTCCTTCTGCCAGCACAAGCCCGACCTGCTGAAACCCGTTGCGGAAGATCTGATGCATCGTGACCAGTTTATGGCTCTGGCTGACTTTGACAGCTATCGTGAAGCTCAGCAGAAAGTGTCCGACACTTTCCGTAAGCCAAGGCTCTGGTGGCGCAAAGCAGTGCTGAATACCGCACGACTGGGTCGATTCTCTTCGGACCGGTCTATTGCTGACTATGCTGAGAAGGTTTGGAATAGTAAATAATCAGGTGGTTTTGGCAGCTTACTGAGCGTGAGCTGCCGCTAATTATTCTTGTTAATCTGTTCCTAAACCACTGACTTTCTGTGCTTCAACGTGAGGAGTACTGAATCAAATATCAGGCACTGTCTGCCTTACCCAACCCAACAGTTCAACGATGTTGGTATAGACTCCCGGGTAACCCGGCTCAGCGCAGCCGTAGCCCCAACTTACGACACCCAGCTGGTACCAGGTACCCTGGTGGTTATAAACCATGGGACCACCACTATCGCCCTGACAGGAGTCTTTGCCTCCTTCATCAAAACCAGCACACAGCATATTTTTGGTAATCGCTCCGTCATAATGTTGCCCGGAGTTGCAAAGCTCTCTCTCCACATAGGGCACCTGAACCACATGTAGCGTGTCTGGTTGTCCCTTCTCATACCCCAGGGTTCCCCAGCCCATCACCTCAAATACTGAACCTTTATTAATGTCTGCAAAGTGTTCTTCAGAAATCAGACGAACAGGTTCAATACCCTCAACGTCCTGCTCTAATTCAATAATGGCAATATCGCTATCGATGGTTTCTTCGTTATAGTCTGGATGTATATAAAGCCTTGCCACCCGGTAGAAACGGCCAGCACCCGGCTCACTGAGTTTATGCCCCCCCAACCAGACGGAAATAAATTCGGCATAATCCTGAATGTCTTCGACGCAATGGGCAGCCGTCAGGACATACTTGCCACCAATGTAGGCCCCGCCACAAAAATGCACCTCTCTCAATACTCTTAATGACGCCATATAAGGACGGGAAAATGGAGAAAGCTCATCACCACCAACAATTTTTATTCCTGAATAGTTACTCGTCTTTTCAGGATGCGCACTGACGCTTACAGCAAATACTAAAACTAATTGACTTAATGCCAACACGGCCATCTGCAGGAGTTTTTTCACTATTGAAGTCCCTTTCAATGTTAAAATCACAAAGAGGTCATGGATATTACAGTTGTGTTTTCTGTCGTTTAACAAGACGGTTTAATGCACCCAGAGAGTGTAAGTGTGCATAGGTCCACGCCAGCCAACCGGAATCAAACCAGCTTTTCACTTTTTCTTCGGGAATGGAATTCAGTTTTTTCTCATCAATAACTAATAACCCTTCGAGCCTTAGGGGCTTATCCTTCTCCAAGAGAATTTGGAGATTGAACGGAGATAACAGATCAAGCGCTTTTAATTCATGACAATAATCAAGGGTATTCTTATACTGCTGATCATAGTTATTAAGAAATTGAATAATGTTATTCAGGGTTTCTGTATTTTCACCGTCATCACTGAAAAGTGCTTCACCTTCTTCACCAGCAAACTGACTGGCTTTCTGATCAAAGCAAACAGAGCCTTCATCGGTCAGGGCGAAAGGATAACGGCGGATAAAAGCAGGAATATAGCTGTCACTCCAGCTGCCCGCCTCACCCAGGTGCTTATGCCCTGCATCCATCAGCGAAAGCAGGGCAAGGGGGAAAAAGTTGCCCTGCTCATCCTTACTGAAGAGCACTGGCATATCACGGCTGGCTTCAAAAAACTCGATACCGGTCAGTGGTACAGAGTTTACCTCTTCGGTGAAAGAGTAGTCGTCAGATGCCTTGAACTTAAGGGTCTTATGCACTTCCCGGTTGAGAAATGTCGGCTCATTGTAAAACAGTAATGTTGCCATAATCAGGGGCCGCCTCTCTTGTTTTGTCTGGATATAAAACCACTTCTAAAAATAGTTATTTTGACATTTTTAAGCTGACCTGAGCTTAAAATTTTTACATAGCACATTAAAGGTATCAACGAATAAAATGTTATATGATTGTTAAGGGTAAGTGATTGCTGCAAAAGAATGATGACAATGAATAAAAACCACTCATTTTCAGGCTTCATTCCTGACTTAATAGTCAGTAATAACAACCATATCTTTGATTTATTTTTTCTCAGGAATTAAACGGAGTCCCCACCAATGTCCACTGAAACCCTGCAACTCAATGATACGCTCTATCAATATATTTATAACGTTGGTCTGCGTGAGCACCCGGCATTAAAAGAGCTCAGAGAATTGACCAGCCACCATCCCTACCGAATGATGCAAATCTCTGCCGAACAAGGGCAGCTTATGGCCATGCTGGCAAAACTATCCAATGCCCGCAGAACCATAGAAATTGGTGTTTTCACCGGTTACAGTGCGCTCTCTGTTGCCCTGGCACTGCCCGATGATGGGGAGCTGATTGCCTGTGATATCAGCAGTGAGTATACCGACATAGCCAAACCCTTCTGGGAAAAAGCCGGTGTCTCTGAGCGGATCAAACTTCACCTGGCTCCGGCGTCTGAAACCCTGGATCAACTGATCAGGAACGGTGAACTGAATCAGTTTGATATGGCCTTTATTGATGCGGATAAAACGGGGTATGACGTTTATTACGAACAATGCCTGCAGCTTATTCGCCCTGGTGGGCTGATTCTTATCGATAACGTGCTGTGGAGCGGGAGAGTAGCAGATGCAGAAGCAAGTGATGAAGACACTGCAGCACTGAAAGCATTAAACCGGAAAATTCACGACGATGATCGTGTGGATATGATGATACTGCCTGTTTCCGATGGGCTTACCATTGCCATCAAGCGTTAAATAGCTAACCATATGAAATCATCCCACTTTCACCACCAAAATAACGTAATCATTTGATTTTGAAGCATATATTCTATTCGAATATATGGTTGGCACGATTTTTAATCGTTTAAAATCAAAATGTTACCAAGGGGTGGTGAAGGTCGGAATCATATATTTCTGACTCCATATGGCCAGCTACTTAAGAATAATGAGCACAGAGAGTTACTCGTTCCCACACCGCAGAGGCTGTCGCGAAAGTCTTTTTAATCTGTCTTTTGCGACAACCTCTCCAGCCTGGGAACGAGACAATTTTTAATTGGGGTTCTTTTCCGTTTTCATTGACTCCTCATAACTTGGAGGTGGTTCATCAAAAGTCTGTGTACCCGGAGGGCTTAACCAATACTCTAAAGAACCATACGCAGGAGGAGCTGACGGCATTGAAAAATAGCCATCTCCCTCAGGATCAGCAGGAGGAGATGATGGTGTTGGGAAATAGCCATATTCTCTCTCAGGATCAGCAGGAGGGGCTGACGGTATTGGAGAATAGCCACAAGCTCCCTCAGGCTCAGCAGGATCATCATGAGGCGGTGCAGGCATATCGTCACAAATTTTTCCTTCAGGCTGCTGTATATTAAGACCGCCTTCTTTCTTTAAAAAATCAACAATCACTGTTTTATTAAGCTCCTCTGCCTGGTCCAGAGGGGTGCATTTGCCATGGCCATTGATAGGCTGCCCTCTATGCAAGAGAAGAAGGATTATCCTACAGGCTGCCTGCTCATCCATCCATCTTGATTGAACTGCAGCATTAATAAGTGCATCGATACCGCTTTTCTGAACAGGTTTGTAATATTTTTTTTTCTTTTCGTTGAGCTTTGGGTCAGTCAGATATTTCACAATATCAAAGTGTCCATGAGAAACCGCTGACCAGATAGGAGCCTCGAAAGATTTTATGCAAACTTTTATTCCTTGACCAACAAAATAATTGAGAACTTCAAGGAATCCGTGCCTGGATGCCATTTGCATCGCTGTAGCAGAGTCTAAACTTAATTTCTTACATAGTGATTTGATGCCTGATTCCTTTTTGGTTTCAATTGCGTTTTGCAATTCAATTAAACAGTCAAACTCTTTTTTCTCACTCACGGACAATAAGCCATATCTCTTAAGGTTACTTCTATTCCTCAAAAGTCTGGCTATGCGTAATTTATTTAACTCCACTGCCCTATTGAGAGGAGTAACCACATCACAACCATCAGGATCTTCTCCCTTACTCAGAAGAAACTCGATCATTCTGCAGGCTGTATCCTCATCCATATTTGATGATAGAACTGCATCGTGGATAAGTCCCTCATTTTCAGTTCCTTCACCAAAGATGAAGAAAGACTTGTCTTTGTCTTTGAGTCCGAGATCAATCAGATATGCCACGATTTCTAATTGTCCATAAGAAACGGCTTTCCAAATATGGGAGGAGGAGCCAACTTTATCAATTTCTTCTCCTTTGTTGATAAAATACTTAAGTACATCAAGGTAGCCATACATGATTGCCATATTCACCCAGTAAGAACTACGATATTCTTTCAACAGTTCTTCTATTATTTTTTGTTTTCTTTTTGGTTCAACACCCCAAAACCCTGTATTCAAATTGACAGCCTCATGAAAACGTTGCAGATTCTTAACTTCTCTGGTGCTTTGTCTTAAAATAAATTCATCATGTAAATCGCTGGGTACCCGAATATGAGGAACATGATGATGATTATTTTCCTCTGGGTTCATGTCGAGGCTATGTTTACTGATACGTTTACCGAAACGTTTACTGTTACGTTCAACGTAACGTTTACTGATACGTTCACCGTAAAGTTCACCGTAACGTTTATCGTACCGTTCACTGTAACGTTCACCGATACTAAGATTATTGACGTATTCTGTAATCTGTATTTTCCGGTATCCTGCGCTTCTGCATTCATTTCGCTCGGAACTGCCGGGGGGATTTGGGCATTCTTTAAAATCAGTGCAGCAACATAGGATGCTAAAAGGTCGACTTGTAGTTTCCATTAAAATTCCTTATCACATTATTAATTAAGGACATCCCTTAACACACTGTTATAAAAGCTTCCCCTTTAGAGTAAAATTTCAGAATTTAGTTCCCATACTGACAACAACTAATCAATCCAGTAATTTTTGGTATTTACCAATAGCACCTTCTCAGGGTAGACATTAAGTCCCAACCACCCCGAAAAGGCTTAATCTTGTACGCCCTGAACAACCACCCCGTGCAGGGTGCTCTCGTTTCGCATTTTTCATAAGAAAATTAAAAAAGCATCTTAATAATTGAGTGACCTTAATTATAAAGCCAACCGCAAAAAGCCAGGCATTAGCATTACTAACCGACTGGTTAGTTATTTGTGGAAAACAAAATGGTTAAATTGCAACGTTTTTTAACAATGACCCCGTTGGTAAAGCTCTATTGAGTTCGTAGCAAAACTTGCACGAGCCATTTTAATACAAATAATTAACACAAGGATTGTCCAATGACTTGCATAGCCGCATCTGAATTTGCGATACCCCTAACTGTGGATTTGACCGATCCGCATGGTAACGATAAACCTGTTACAAAAAGTTCCGAAAACCAGGGGCAACCAATCCACCACAGGGCCATATCGCCGATCAATCATCCTGAGCCCCGGGAGCCCGAGAACCTCAGGTTATTGATGGAACCTCTGCCCGGGCAAACAACTGCATTTCACCAGATGCAGCCGCTTATAGCTGATGAGATTACCATTGATAATCCGGAATTTAAGCGGCCACCCGGAAAAATAAAAAAGCTGGCCCTGGCGATTAAAATCTTTTCTAAAAGCTTTAAAACAATGTCTTGTTTCAATAATCCAGAGACTGACAGGAGTGCACGGGTAGAAAAAATACGTAACCGGGTTTTCACCGGAACCGCTGCAGTGTTAGACATACTGACCGGGGCAATCATCTTAAAAGGGTTTATAGACTTTATGGGTTCTTGTCGTCAACGTGGAGAGTCAGACACTATACTCCTGGATTTTCTTGTTGCGGCTATCGCCATAACCGTAATGTTTGGGACTTTTGGTATTGGCTGGCTGCTCTCTCAGGGAATCTCTCGCCTGGTGACCTCAACCGTGGCAGCGTCGGTGGATACCCGTGAAAAATTAGCCGAGATGACCGGCTTTACATCACCAGAAGAGAGATTTTTAAACAAATATCAAAGAACGCAGGAGTCTCTCACCGTATTGAAAACCAAGCTTATTGATGCTGAGCTGTCCAGTACTTTAAGACATTGTCAATCCAGTGAAGCAGAGCGTGAAGCCAGAGAGCAGGCCAAACTTGATACTCAAGCTTTGAATCCAGGCGCTGCCAAGGATAAATGGTATGATTCTTTACAGCGTTATTACCTGAGAGAGTGGGCTGAGTTCTATCAGTTCAGTAGTGAGGAACTAAAGGAGGAAATCCGTAAAACCGAAGATTGGCTTAACAGGGCAGCAAAACAGAAAGAACGGCTCTGTAATGAACAGGAACTACAAAAACTGAATGCTGTGGTTGCTGACGAAAACCCGGCTCACCGGGCTCCTATGTAATTCGAAGGTAATGGGCAGCGTGTACGGTTGTAGACGTTAGCCTTTTAAAAATCGCTGTGAAGACCGCTTCTCTGGACAGGATGGGCATAGCACCTTTCAGAAGAACCTTAAACATTTCATTCTACAGCCAGGGGTTAGCTATGCTTACCAGCTGGTTAGTGCTTTATTGAATAAAAAATCATTTAATATTTTCAATTGATGAGAAACAGACGGAAATGTTTTATCAATTCCCTGCCAGAATTTGCAGGCGATCTCTAAATACCAGCAATTAAGACAAGGAGTGTCCCATGATTAACACAACTGGTCCGGCGACATTATCGGCATCTGCGAACCCCTCAACTCAAGCAAAAAAAGCGACAGAGCAGCCAAGGGACGATAAAGCTGTCGAGTCCAACAGCCATACAAGGCCAGATCAGTCACTCTCTCACAGGGCAGTCTCTTTAACCGAGCAATCACCAGGACTCAAAGCATCCGAAAAACTTAAGCTAACGGCAACTTCGTCACCAAAACAAACAGCCATTGACCAGATGCATTCACCATTTAAGGCTGATATTACCATTAATGATCCGGAGTTCAGGCAACCACCCGGCAAAATAAAAAAGCTTGCCCTGGCGATTAAAATCTTTTCGAAAAGCTTTAAAACAATGTCTGATTTCAATAATCCAGAGACTGATCGGAGTGCCCGGGTGGAAACCATACGTAGTCGGGTTTTCACCGTGTCCACTAAATTGTTGGACATACTAACCGGGGCAATAATCCTGAAAGGGTTTATAGATTATTTAGGTTCCCATGAGAGTCTTAGATCTTCAGTCAATTTTCTCGGACTGATTATTATTGATCTTATCGCCACAATCGTAATTTTTGGGGCTTTTGGTATTGGCTGGCTGCTCTCCCAGGGAATTTCTCGCCTGTTGACGTCAACCGTGGCAGCATCGGTGGATACCCGTGAAAAATTAGCCGAAATGACCGCCTTTACGTCACCAGAAGAGAGGTTTTTAAAAAAATATCAACGAATGGAGGAGTCTCTGTGCGTACTGCAAACCAAGCTTATTGATGCAAAGCTGGCCAGAACGTTAAGAAATTGTGACAGAGGAAACGCAGAGATTAAGGCCGAAGAGCGCGCCAGAAAGGAGATTGCAAAGTTGAATCCTGGCGCTCATAAAGAGACATGGTTTGAATCTAAACAGCGCGAACACCTGAGAGACTGGTATGAGTTTTACGCGTTCAAAATTGAGGAACTGGAGCAAGAAATCAGTAATACCAAAGATTGGCTTGACCGGGCCGCAAAACAGAAAGCAGTGCTCACTAAAGAACAGCGGGAACTGGAGGAACTGTATGATGACGTTGCTCCACCGATTGTCGGAAAATTGAAGCTGGAACCGCTTAAATTGATTCGTGTTTAATTCCCGGTTAAGTCATGGGCGAGCAGCTTCTTTCCTGCCCTTTGAACTTCTGGCAACACCTGTTTTTCCAGCCCCAAAACGAGAAACCCCGGCCTAAGCCGGGGTTTCTATGGGGTTTGGGAATACATTTTCGTTAGAAAATGTATTACTCCATGATTTTGGCAACAACGCCAGCACCAACAGTACGGCCACCTTCACGGATCGCGAAGCGCAGACCTTCTTCCATCGCTACCGGGTTGATCAGGGTAGCAACGAAGTTGATGTTGTCACCAGGCATGACCATTTCAACGCCTTCGTTCAGTTCTACAGCACCGGTTACGTCAGTAGTACGGAAGTAGAACTGTGGACGGTAGCCCTTGAAGAATGGAGTGTGACGACCGCCTTCTTCTTTGGACAGGATGTACACTTCAGCTTCGAACTTGGTGTGCGGAGTAACAGTACCTGGCTTGATCAGACACTGACCACGCTCAACGTCTTCACGCTTGGTACCACGCAGCAGGGCACCGATGTTCTCGCCTGCACGACCTTCGTCCAGCAGCTTACGGAACATTTCAACACCAGTAACGGTAGTCTTGGTAGTCTCTTTGATACCAATGATTTCTACTTCGTTACCAACGTTGATGATACCACGCTCAACACGGCCAGTTACTACGGTACCACGACCAGCGATGGAGAATACGTCTTCGATAGGCATCAGGAATGGCTGATCGATCGCACGCTCTGGCTCTGGGATGTACTCGTCCAGAGTTTCAACCAGCTTACGTACAGCAGAAGTACCCATTTCGTTGGTGTCTTCGCCGTTCAGGGCCATCAGGGCAGAACCGATGATGATTGGCGTGTCGTCACCCGGGAAGTCGTAGGTGTCCAGAAGTTCACGAACTTCCATCTCGACCAGTTCCAGCAGCTCTTCGTCGTCAACCATGTCGGCTTTGTTCAGGAATACCACGATGTAAGGTACACCTACCTGACGGGACAGCAGGATGTGCTCACGAGTCTGTGGCATGGGGCCATCAGCAGCGGAACATACCAGGATAGCGCCGTCCATCTGGGCAGCACCGGTGATCATGTTCTTAACGTAGTCAGCGTGTCCTGGGCAGTCTACGTGCGCGTAGTGACGGTTGGGAGAGTCGTACTCTACGTGTGCAGTAGAGATGGTGATACCACGCTCACGCTCTTCTGGAGCGTTGTCGATCTGGTCAAACGCACGCATGGTACCGCCCCAGATTTCAGCACATACACGAGTCAGCGCTGCAGTCAGAGTGGTTTTACCGTGGTCAACGTGACCGATGGTGCCGACGTTTACGTGCGGCTTCGAGCGTTCAAATTTTTCCTTAGCCATGTCTCTTAACCTTTAGCTATAGATAGTTCGAGGGTAGCAATATCAAGCAGGGCATTCTAACAGCCATTGTCATCGGAAAGAATTTCTCATGTTAAAAAAACATAAAAAAAAACGGTTATTCCCGGGAAGCCGACGGTCAGAACCCCTTAGTTAATATCAACCCTGGTTTTTGATGACCGCTTCAGCAATGCTGGCGGGCGCTTCGGCATACTCATGGAATTCCATGGAGTATGTTGCACGCCCCTGAGTTGCTGAACGCAGATCGGTAGCGTAGCCGAACATTTCACCCAGCGGCACCTGAGCATTAATCACCTTGCCAGAAGGTGTATCTTCCATCCCCTGAACAATACCGCGACGACGGTTCAGGTCGCCCATAACGTCACCCATGTAGTCTTCTGGTGTTACCACCTCGACCTTCATCATAGGCTCCATCAGGACAGGCTTGGCCTGAGGCGCGTATTTCTTCAGAGCCTGCGAAGCAGCGATTTTAAACGCCATTTCGTTAGAGTCAACATCGTGGAAAGAACCATCGTACAGACGAGCTTTCAGACCCAGCAGCGGGTAGCCGGCGATAACGCCGTTCTTCATCTGTTCTTCGATACCTTTCTGGATAGCCGGGATGTATTCCTTCGGAATCACACCACCCACGATTTCGTTGATGAATTCCAGACCTTCTTCACCGTCGGAAGCAGGCGAGAACTCAACAACAACGTGACCGTACTGACCGCGACCACCAGACTGCTTGGCAAACTTGTGGTTAGCGTCAACAGAGCCTTTCAGCTTCTCACGGTAGGCAACCTGTGGCTTACCAATGTTCGCTTCTACCTTGAACTCGCGACGCATACGGTCAACGATGATGTCCAGGTGCAGCTCACCCATACCGGAGATGATGGTCTGGCCACTCTCTTCGTCAGTGTGTACGCGGAAAGATGGATCTTCCTGGGCCAGTTTGCCCAGAGCGATACCCATTTTTTCCTGGTCAGCCTTGGTTTTGGGCTCAACCGCAACAGAGATTACCGGCTCCGGGAACTCCATACGTTCCAGAGTGATAATGCTGTCCATGGCACACAGAGTGTCACCAGTAGTGACATCTTTCATGCCGATCAGCGCTACGATGTCACCAGCGACGCACTCTTTCAGCTCTTCACGGTTGTTAGCGTGCATCTGTACCATTCGGCCAACACGCTCTTTCTTGTGCTTAACCGGGTTGTATACCGTGTCACCAGAGTTCAGAACACCGGAGTAGTTACGAACGAAGGTCAGAGTACCCACGAACGGGTCGGTGGCAATCTTGAACGCCAGAGCGGAAAAAGGCGCGTTGTCATCCGCTTCACGGGTAGCAACCGTGCCTTCTGCGTCGTCCAGGATACCTTCGATTGCCTTCACTTCTTTTGGCGAAGGCATCAGCTCGATAACGGCGTCCAGAACAGCCTGTACACCCTTGTTCTTGAAGGCAGAGCCGCCAAACACAGGGATGATTTCATTGGCCAGAGTACGGGCACGGATACCGGCCTTGATCTCTTCTTCTGACAGATCACCCTCTTCCAGGTATTTTTCCATCAGTTCTTCAGTGGCTTCAGCAGCAGCTTCGACCATGTACTCACGCATTTCTGCGCACAGCGCTTCCATGTCGGCAGGAATGTCTTCGTAAGTGAAGCTCATACCCTGGTCTTCTTCGCTCCAGATGATGGATTTCATCTTAACGAGGTCAACCACGCCCTTGAACTCGTCTTCGGCACCGATGGTCATCTGCATGGGTACAGCGTTGGCATTCAGACGGTCACGCAGCTGGCTGATCACCATTTCGAAATCAGCACCGGTGCGGTCCATCTTGTTGACGAAGACCATACGGGGAACTTCGTACTTGTCAGCCTGACGCCAGACGGTTTCAGTCTGAGGCTGAACACCGGAAGAACCACACAGTACGACGACAGCACCGTCGAGTACACGCAGGGAACGCTCTACCTCGATGGTAAAGTCAACGTGTCCTGGAGTGTCGATGATATTGATACGGTGCTCGTCAAACTGAGCATCCATACCACGCCAGAAACAGGTAGTAGCAGCAGAGGTAATGGTGATACCACGCTCCTGCTCCTGCTCCATCCAGTCCATGGTGGCAGCGCCATCATGAACTTCACCGATTTTATGGCTCAGACCGGTGTAAAACAAAACACGTTCTGTGGTCGTTGTCTTACCCGCGTCAACATGGGCACAGATACCAATGTTGCGATAGCGGTTGATCGGGGTTTTACGGGCCACGACTCAATCCTCTGATACTTAGAAACGGTAGTGGGAGAATGCCTTGTTGGCTTCAGCCATACGATGCACGTCTTCACGCTTCTTAACGGCAGCACCCTTGCTTTCGGCAGCGTCCAGCAGCTCTCCAGCCAGGCGGAGTTTCATGGACTTTTCACCACGCTTGCGCGCAGCGTCTACCAGCCAGCGCATGGCCAGGGCAGTACGACGGGCAGGGCGAACTTCAACGGGTACCTGGTAAGTGGCACCACCAACACGGCGAGACTTAACCTCTACCATAGGAGCGATGGTTTCCAGAGCTTTTTCGAACAGCTCCAGAGGCTCCTTATTGGTACGCTCCAGAACGATGTCCAGGGCACCATATACGATCTTTTCAGCGACAGATTTCTTACCGCTGACCATCACGTGGTTGATGAATTTAGTGAGTGTTTTGTTGCCAAACTTAGGATCTGGCAGCACGTCGCGCTTAGCGACTACGCGTCTTCTTGGCATTGATAAGCCCTCTACGTCGGTCTTCAGGTAATCCAGGATCAATCAATGACTTTTTCGATACAAAAAAGCAGTGACCTGGCCTTACTCTCATCAACCTGATTACTAAATAAATTTTTACCCGGCTTGACACTAGTCTCTTGCAACTAGTTTCTAGCCCTTAGGTCTCTTGGTACCGTACTTGGAACGGCCCTTCTTACGGTCGTTAACACCCTGGGTATCCAGGCTACCGCGAACGGTGTGGTAACGAACACCTGGCAAGTCCTTTACACGACCGCCACGGATCAGAACAACACTGTGCTCTTGCAGGTTGTGACCTTCACCACCGATGTAGGAAGTCACTTCAAAGCCGTTGGTCAAACGCACACGACATACTTTACGCAGCGCAGAGTTAGGCTTTTTAGGGGTAGTAGTATAAACACGGGTACAAACCCCGCGACGCTGAGGACAGGCCTGCAGCGCAGGCACGTCCGTCTTTCTAACCTTACGCTTCCGGGGCTTGCGCACCAGCTGGTTAATTGTTGCCATTCAGCAAACTCCAATCTCTATTCGAGAACCGTTTCTAAGTGTTGAGTCTGAACCGTCAGAGGAAAGAGCAGTCCAGACTCCTGCTTTAAACAGCAAAAGCCGGCAGAAACCGGCTTATACGACCCGGCCCACGACTAACTCACAAGAAGCGAACCACGGGCAAAATAAAGCGCAGAAATTCTACGGATCGACAAAAGCAACGTCAAGTAGGGGATTCAGCCATATAAAGCGAGAAATATCCCATACTCTGGCACAGAAGCGTGTTTAACAGGGGATTCTTACTGTTTTAAGGAGGGCTAACCAAAGACAGGGAAGATAATTTACGGGCAAAAAAGTTAACGCAGGAAAGCCAGAAAAAACAGATAACCTAATGATTTATATATTCTTTAATAAATACCCCTTATCCGGCAATCACTTCCCCGAACAAGTGATAAGCGCTGCCAGAGCATTACCAGATATGCTAAAGTCGCCACCCCACACACCTTCAAAGTTTAAAACTCAATGAAACGCGAACTGGCAATCGAATTTTCACGGGTCACCGAAGCTGCGGCCCTGGCAGGTTATAAATGGCTGGGACGAGGCGATAAAAATGCCGCTGACGGTGCTGCCGTCGAAGCCATGCGCACCATGTTGAATAAAGTCGATATGCACGGTGAGATTGTGATCGGTGAAGGAGAAATCGACGAAGCACCCATGCTGTATATTGGTGAAAAAGTCGGCACCGGCAATGGTGAAAACATTGATATTGCTGTCGACCCGATTGAAGGCACCCGTATGACGGCCATGGGCCAGAACAACGCCATCGCCGTTCTGGCCGCCGGTGAAAAAGGCTCCTTTTTGAAAGCGCCGGACATGTATATGGAGAAGCTGGTCTGTGGACCGGGTGCCAAAGGCGTGATCGACCTGAATCTGGGACTGCGTGAGAATATCCGGAATGTCGCCCGCGCCCTGCACAAACCCGTCGAGAGTCTGGTGGTCATCACCCTCGCCAAACCACGCCATGATGCCGCCATTGCCATGATGCAGAGCATGGGTGTTCGCGTCTTTGCCATTCCCGACGGGGATGTTGCTGCTTCCATTCTTACCTGCATTCCCGACAGCGAAGTTGACCTGATGTACTGCGTGGGCGGAGCACCGGAAGGCGTAGTTTCTGCAGCCGTTATCCGGGCACTGGGTGGTGATATGCACGGCCGTCTGGTAACCCGTGACAAAGCCAAGGGGGAAACGCCGGAAAACATTGAAGCAGGCCGACTGGAAGCGGAACGCTGCCGGGAAATGGGAGTAGAGCCGGGTAAAGTACTGCGCCTGGATGATATGGCCAGTTCCGATAACGTCGTCTTTTCAGCCACCGGCATTACCAAGGGTGATTTGCTCCAGGGCATTATGCGCACCGGCAATATCGCCACTACCGAAACCCTGGTGGTTCGCGGTAAATCCCGAACCATCCGCCGCATCCAGTCCACACACTATCTGGATCGCAAGGATGATGATATCAAGAACATCATTCTTTAACCCACCAGGAGGTTGTCTGGGAATAGCGCCCGTCTGGTAAACCAATTCAATGGGTTTGATGCGTACAATCTCCGTTCACCCTGAGCGGAGTCGAAGGGTGTTTGGCACGATCTAAGTTTCCGCCCTTCGACAGGCTCAGGACGAACGGAGTGCGAAGGCACCACAACCTGTCAAACTAATTGAAACCATGTACAAGAGCAATCGGGATAGTGCAGAGTCTCACAACTCTGCTCCTCCCACAACACCGGCCATACGGATCACGTAGCACGGCGTTTCAAATCTACTCTGTATTCATCTTGCCGCCAATTCTGGCAGCCCGAGGTTCTTGAAATATCTATTCGGCAATGCTTGAGTTAGTGCCGACTACCACTCAACCGCATAGGTCCATGAGCTGATTTTGCCGTATTCCACGCAAGGAAACGACTTACTCCCAGAAGCCTCAACATTCGGTAGCCTTTGCTGCCCCATTGCTTCAGGATATAACACCGTAATCGTCGTCGAATCCATTTGTCCAAATCTCGCAGAGGACTCAGTATTTCGGCAATGTCGAAATACGCTTTGACCACCACGGACGATGGGAAGCCTGGTTTTGCAGGAGCAAAAACCAGCCCAACCAAGCAGGGATTTTCTAAGCTCTGCAATAATCCGGATGATTGAATGGCCTCTCGTTCGACGGCTCAGTTGTTTAACGGTCGTTTTCAGTGTGGTCAACGCTTTATCACTGACTTTTACTTTTAACACCCGTCGACTGAACGTAAATCCAAGGAATCTGCGCTCCCAAGGTCGGCCTGCTGCGCTTTCCTGGGTATTCACTGTGAGTCGCAGTGATTCTCCAAGATAACGTTGCAGGCTTTTCATCACGCGCTCACCCACTGTTTTGCTTCTGACGAAAATTACGCTGTCATCGGCATAACGAGCAAACCGAAGGTTCCGCTTTTCCAGTTCCCAGTCCAGATTATTCAGCACTATGTTTGAAAGAACAGGCAACAAAGGGCCACCTTGTGGTACACCTTTCACACTGGCTTGCTTTGTTCCATTAATGCAAACACCCGTTTTCAGATAACGGTTGATTAACCGAAGCAGAGTGGCATCCTTATGGTGAGCTTTGAGTTGTGTCATCAATAAATCATGATTGACATTATCAAAGAATGCCTCAAGGTCGCCGCCCACCACCCAGCTGTTTCCGTCTCGTATGACTGATTGTGCGTGACGTATGGCTCGATGTGCATTCCGGTGAGGGCGAAAACCGTAACTGTTGTTATGGAATTTGCTGTCCCACTCTTCCTGCATAATATGGGCAACAGCCTGCTGTATCAGTCGGTCAAGTACGGTAGGAATACCCAGCTTGCGTTTGCGGCCATCCGGTTTTGGGATTTCCACCCGCAGCACGGGCCTGGATTGGCAGGCTCCTTCTGCCAGTTACTGCCGAATCTTTGGCCAGTGTTGTTTCAGGAAGTCTGGAAGTTCATCAACGGTCATGCCATCAATACCTGTGGCTCGTTTATTACGTTGAACCTGTTTCAGTGCACGTACCAGATTATTCCTGTCCAGTACCCGCACCATCAAAGATGAACAAAAGATGCTTTTTTACAGTGAAGAGCGGTTTAATCGGGTCTCCCGTTTCCGGTTCACCCTCTGTTTTATCCCGAGACAACGACAGTTGTTTAACAGATGCCATCCGAAATCACTTCCCCGATGATTACTTTCCAAGATTTGTTCTGGCCTTCAGTGGCCGGAGACCACCTACTATGCCGTCTGCTGATAGGGCTATGGATAGCCCGTATGCCGAAAATGCAGGAGCAATTTTCGGTCTTCTGCACTGCGATCACAGCGGATTGCTCCGTTGTGGGTATTCCGGAGGCATTCGGCCACCCATTCCGGTAACATCCGGCCACTGATTCCGGAAACATTCGGCCACCTATTCCGGTAACATCCGGCCACCCTTTTCCAGCCAGCGACGCAGTCTTTTTCAATAACCGTTACCCTCGTTCTTGAGACCCTTTCAAGGATGACGGGATTGCATCATGAAGAGACTGC
>NZ_JBLYZG010000023.1:0-75305 GCF_049310245.1 Endozoicomonas sp. ALB115
CCCTGTCCAATCTTCTGTTAACCGGTCATTGTGATCAATTGACCAGTATCGTGAACAATGATCTGGACACCCCCCTGGCGTGCTTTGCAAGTTCCGGTAATTTGCCTGGATTGGAATACCTGTTGAAACCGGGCAACCCTCAGGTTCACCAGAAAAATATCCATGGCTCGACGCCCCTGCACATCGCTGCCGAAAACGGGCATGTAGCGTTCGTCAGGGCGTTACTGACCATCGATGGCATTGACGTCAATGTGAAGAGTAACGATGGCTCGACGCCCCTGCACTGTGCTGCCTTAGAAGGCCACGTAGTGTGTGTCAGGGCGTTATTGACCGCCGATGGCATTGACGTCAATGTACAGGATGAAGATGGCTCGACGCCCCTGCACTGTGCTGCCTCAGAAGGCCACGTAGCGTGTGTCAGGGCGTTATTAACCGCCGATGGCATTGACGTCAATGTACAGGATGAAGATGGCTCGACGCCCCTGCACTGTGCTGCCTCAGAAGGCCATGTAGTGTGTGTCAGGGCGTTATTGACCGCCGATGGCATTGACGTCAATGTGCAGAATGAAGATGGCTTTACGCCCCTGTACTTTGCTGTCGCAGAAGGCCACACAGAGTGCATCAGGGCATTACTGTCCACCGACGGCATTGACGTCAATGTGGAGACTAACGATGGCTTTACGCCCCTGTACCGTGCTGTCGCAGAAGACCTCACAGAGTGCATCAGGGTATTACTGTCCTCCGGCAGCATTGACGTCAATGCGAAATCGTCTTCAGACTTTACGCCCCTGCACTGGGCTGCCACGAAAGGTCAGGCAGAGTGCATTCTGGCGTTATTGACCGACGACCGGATTGACGTCAATGTGACGACTAACGAAGGCTGGACGCCCCTGTGCTGCGCTGTCCATTATGGCTATACAGACTGCGTCATGGTGTTATTGAATGCCAAAGGCATTGACGTCAATATGACACTACCCGGGGGCCTTACGCCTCTGCACTGGGCCGCCATAGGCGACAACGTAGAGTGCGTCGTGCTGTTATTGAACGCCAGGGGCATTAACGTCAATCTGAAAACAACCGAGGGTTTCACGCCCCAGCACTGCGCTGCCCAATTTGGCCGGGCAGGGTGCATCAAAGCGTTACTTACAGCTCCCGGCATTGATATCAGTATAAAAAATAGCGATGGCTTGACGCCCCTGGACGTCGCTCGCCAAAATGGCCATGCAGAGTGCGAAAGACTGCTGATTCCACTTTTAACAGTTACTGGTTCATTAACTGATAACCGTGATAGTACTGATGCTGGATTCCTGGCGGTGTCAGAGGAAAGCGCATCAGGAACCGGGTGGGAGTCAAACCCACTGGATTTCAACGATTAAAATAACCAATGGACGACAGTATTCATCGATCCTGCCAGCCTGAAAGTGGTGTCCCCAAATCTAATTAAGGATACAAATGACTATGCCCCCGTTAGCAAGCTCCAATGCACATTCACTGCCTTTACCACCGTCTAATCCAGACGTCAGTGAGGTTGTTTTCGCAGCTTCATTCAATGCCAGTGTTCAAATATCAGCCCCTTGTTCAAGCCGACTTCCTGATTCCGGCGAGCGTCCCGGGCACTCGCTGGATGAACACCAAATTACTGCTCTAAAGTCTGGTGGTGCAAAAACAGAGTCTGTCAAATCACCGGCCAGGTTTCAGGAAAATGATATAGTGCTCGTTTACCCTTATCGTGATTTTGATGGAAATTCCCGTTTTGATTTGGAGGTAAGACTCGAAAGACTTAAAGAAAGGTTAGCTTCGCAATTATGTGAGGAGTTGGCTGAGATAGATCCGAAAGATCTGGCAATCAGCAGTCAGGATTTGCCTTCCAAGGGGCTTACGGAAGAGTGGCTGGCTGATTTCATATTTTCAAAGTTTCCTCCAGAGCTAACAGAATTCCTTAACAAAGACTGGTCAGGTAAAACCCTGTTTGCTCCCGAAGAGTACCAGGTCCTGGCGAGATTCCACTGTGCAATGACTATGTATGATGATGTTTGGGGCTTAAAATATTCACAAGACTGGATGGATGATGAATTTGCAGATTTTTTCATAAATGAGTGCTTACCCCTCCGTGATGGCTGGACCAGCACAGAAATCGATTTAGTTCAGGGTGTGCTGAATCATGGACTGGATCAGTATATGGATTTTAAACCTGAGTTTATTAAACCTTGCCATTATGGTCTATTAAAAGCCGGATGTGTGTCGATCTGCAAAAATTATCATTGTCACTATAGCATCACTGAAAACTGGCAAACATACAAACACATCAAAAACCTTGAGAGCCAGCTGGCAAAGTTGTCATAACACTGCCACTCTTCCATACCAGTTAAAGAATATGCAGCTGGGCAGCGAAAAATTAGAAAAGACATTCAGACCCCACCTGCAGAGCACCTATGCCGTCGGCCAGTGGCAGTGCATCAAGGCCAACAGCAAAACTGCCCGCTATTTGATGTATGACGCCGTGGAAGAGCACCCCCGGGCAGAGCATCAGCAGCACCGCCCGCCCGGTAGACGACCCATTCTGGCAGACACACTATCCACCCAATGGCTGGAATTGCCGGTGTGGTGTGATTCAGCTGACCAAAGAGGAGATGGAGCAGACCTTTTTTTAACGGTACAAATGGTCGTAACAGTAGTTGGTAGCCTCAATAAAGCCCTCAATACTGCCACAGTCAAAACGCTCACCCTTGAACTTATAAGCCATGACACAGCCTCGCTGCGCCTGAGCCATCAAAGCATCGGTAATCTGAATTTCACCACCTTTACCCGGCTGGGTATCATGAATCAGGTCAAAGATGTCCGGTGTCAGAATATAGCGGCCAATGATAGCAAGATTACTGGGCGCATCTTCTCTGGCGGGCTTTTCCACCATATTCTCAACCCGTAGCAGATCTTCTGAAATGTGCTGGCCAGCGATCACCCCATATTTATGCACTTCATCTTCGGGTACTTCCTGCACTGCAACGATACTGCAACGGAACTGCTTATAGAGTTGCGCCATCTGGGCGAGAACGCCGGGCCCTCCGAGATTGATGCAGAGATCATCCGCCAGCACCATGCCGAATGGCTGGTCACCAATCAGCGTCTGCCCGGTTAATACCGCATGGCCAAGTCCCTTCATCTCACGCTGGCGGGTGTAGGAGAAGGTACACTGATCAATCACACTGCGAATATCGGACAGCAGGCTTTCCTTGTCCGTACCGGAAATCTGATGTTCCAGTTCGTAGTTCACATCAAAGTGATCTTCCAGCGAGCGTTTGCCCCGGCCGGTGACAATGCAGATATCCGACATACCGGCCTGCAGTGCCTCTTCAACACCATACTCAATCAGCGGTTTGCTGACGATGGGCATCATCTCTTTGGGCATGGACTTGGTGGCTGGCAGGAACCGGGTACCATAGCCTGCTGCCGGAAAAAGGCATTTCTTGATCATTTAAGGCTCCTTATTTATCCAACTCAAATGAAGAGACTGCTCCTTAATGAGCAATCTCTTGAAAATATCAGTCACGAATCAGCTTCAGCAGCTCGGCAGTTTTTTTCTGCATCAACACATCATCGCCACGACTTTCTACATTCAGACGAATCACTGGCTCGGTATTGGACAGTCGCAGGTTAAAGCGCCATTGACCCATATTCAGGGAGATGCCATCGGTGTTATCAATTTCCAGCGCATCTTGCTGATAGTGTGCCAGCACACGCTTTATAGCGGCCTGGGGATCGGTCAATTGGCTGTTAATTTCACCGGACGACGGGAACATAGCAATCCGCTCACTGACCAGCGCTGACAAGGGGTGACCCTTTCTGGAAATCAACTCAGCGACCAGCAGCCAGGGAATCATGCCGGAGTCACAATAGGCAAAGTCGCGGAAATAATGATGGGCACTCATCTCGCCACCATAAACCGCATCTTCCCGGCGCATCCGCTGCTTGATAAAGGCGTGACCGGTTTTACACAGCACCGGTTCACCACCCGCCGCTTTTACCTGATCGATGGTGTTCCAGGTCAGCCTGGGGTCATGGATGATTTTTGCCGCGGGGTTGTGGGCCAGGAAAGCCTCCCCCAATAACCCGACAATATAATATCCCTCGATAAACTGCCCCTGCTCATCAAACAGGAAGCAACGATCAAAGTCGCCATCCCAGGCAATGCCCATATCAGCCTGATGTTCCAGAACGGCGTCTACCGTTGTCTGACGACACTCAGGCAATAATGGATTAGGAATACCCAGTGGGAAGTGACCATCCGGCTCGTGCAGGACTTTGATAAACTCTACCGGCACACCGGCCACCCGGAATCGCTCCTCGATAGCATCCACCACATGCCCTGCTGCACCGTTACCGGCATTGACCACCAGCTTCATCGGCTTGAGACTGTCAGCCTGGATATACCCCAGAACGTGGCTGATATAATCATCCAGAACAGAGATCTTCTTGTAGCCGCCCCGTTGTGCCGCAGGCTCCCCAAACCGGCTCTCCTCTGCCAGCTGCTGAATCTCCCGCAAGCCGTTATCGCCACTGATGGGTTGCGCACCGGCCTGCACCAGTTTCATACCGTTGTAGTCAATGGGGTTGTGACTGGCCGTCACCTGAACACCGCCATCAACCCCCAGGTGGAATGTGGCAAAATAGATCTCTTCGGTACCGGACAGGCCAATATCCAGCACATTGACCCCGGCATCACGCAGGCCTTCAGACAATGAGTGTTTCAGGGCTTCACTGGTCAGGCGGCTATCGCCACCAACAACGACATCCTTCGGTTTAAGGTGCTCGCCATAGGCCCGCCCTATGCGGTAAGCAATATCTTCATTAAGTTCATCCGGCAGGCGGCCACGGATATCGTATGCCTTGAAGCAGGGAAGCTTGGTCATTTCTCGGTCGCAACGGAAATTAAAAGTCTGTATTTAACTACGAATCCCCCCAAATAGACAAACTGTGTCGGATAAAAAGTACCGGCATGTTAAACGACAAGGCAATACATCAATCACAAAGCCTTTGTGGAGAAAGCCACCTATCAAACCGTCACCTGAATAGCCGATAGCTTTCAGATAAATGCTGAACAGAGTAAAGCGGTTTTCAGAGCTATGAACAGGACCATCCCCCCCCCATCCACGCAGCCATCAGAACGGCTGTTACGGTTCATTACCGTGGTCTTCTTTTCAGGTTTGTCGCTGTCGACACCAGTAGCCAGCCAACCCTGCACCGCTAACGGGCGACCGCTGTTTGGCTATCTGGAAAACGCCACGCTGGTCAATATAAATCAACATAAGGTCGCATCACTGGTTGACAGTGGTGCGACAACCACTGCCCTGGATGCCCGTAATATCCGCATGCATATTAAGAGAAATGGCTATCGCTGGGTTTACTACGATTTCGTTCACCGGGAAAGCCGCCAGAAAACTCCCATGCATCAACCAGTCAGCCGGGTAGCCAGAATAATCACCCATAAAGGTGCGCCCAGTAAACGAGCGGTTGTCCGAAACACCGTAAAAGTGGGCCGGATTACGCGCATTGTAGAAATGTCCTTAATCAGTCGCAGCAATTTTCCTCAACAGTTATTGATTGGTCGCAACTTTCTCAAAGATACCGGACTGATTGATGCTGGAAAGCGATACCTTCAGGAACGCTGCCCATGAACATTCACCACAAAGCAGTGACTGCCTGGCTTATACTGGGCCTGACCGTCGCGATAACGTCAAGCCATGGGAAAGACCGCTCCATTGGGCAAAATATCCATCGGGCTTATGAACCGGCATCCATGCTGCTGGATGTTAACTTGCAACAGGATACCCTTAACCTGTTCCTCTCCATCTCCCCGGAGGCGACGAACGCGATCACCGCACTACCGCCCGGTGCCCTGGCCCGGTCTCTGCAAGAATTCACCCCTCTGGTTACCCTTCCGGACGATGCACAGTGTCGGCAAACGCAAAAGCTGTTTCTTGTTGAGCCGCTTGACCGCCCTGATCCCAAGGCGGAATGGCTGGCTGCACAGCTCAGTGAAATCAACGGCTATCTCGAATACGAATGTCAGCACCCGGAAAACCTGTCTCATTTCACATTCCTGGCTTTTGCAGCAATACCTGACTTAAAGCACACCAGCGTCTGGCTGGTCAGTGACAACTGGCAAAGTAAACAGCAGCTAAGTCAGAAACAGCAGGAGGTTCAGTTGCAGAAACATCCAGCAAAAAGTGATGTGTTTCCGGACTTTTTTAACGATTAAAAAAAGCTGTGCGTTGCAAGAGGGCCATGTATGAGTCAGGCAGTTACCGTAGAAAAGCTTGAATTAAGCAGAGGAAAGCAAAACTGCCTGTCGATACCACTGTTTACGGTAGAGAATGGCGAACGCCTGCAGATTACCGGGTTAAACGGCTCTGGCAAGACCACGCTACTGCAACTGCTGACCGGGTTACTCCTACCGGACAGTGGCAGAATTGACATACTTGGGCAGCAGATTGACAGCCTGTCCAGATCCGGGCGGGAGACATTTCGAGCCGGACAGATAGGCTACATCTTCCAGCAGCCAACATTGGTCCCCTATCTGAATCCACTGGAAAATATTTTACTACCCTGTCGTTTATCCAGGTGGCGCCTGCAGCGGCTGGCAGACCGGAAAACCACGGCGAATTATGAGGCCTACCAGCTGATGGCCGCACTCAACATGGAGAACCCCGAGCTCTTGCGCCAAAGCACCGGCATGCTGAGCATTGGTCAGCAACAACGGGTGGCTATTGCCCGGGCACTGATCGGCTCCCCCCCGCTGATTCTGGCCGATGAAGCCGCATCAGCACTGGACCCGCAGGCGCGAACAACCCTGTATGACATGCTGCTGAAAAGCACCAGAGAACATGCACAGACATTGATCTGTGTTGACCATACCCCTTACCCGGGATTTGACCGCTGTATTGATATGTCAGACATCAACCATTCACAACTGGTGGCCAGGCTATGGTAAACATCCACTGGCTCAGTACTGCACTACTGACCTTTCAGCACGCCATGAAGAGCATGAACTATCGGAAAAAGAACACGCTGATCATGCTGCTGGTTCTGGCCTTTGGTTTTTACCTTGTGTTTCTGTTTCAAGGTATCAAGCAACAAATGATTGAAAGTATTGATCGCTATTCACTGGAAAGCGACCTGATCATCAGTAAAGAAACACCTGCCATGCCCCTGGTTCTGTTCTCGCTATTCCATGTGGGCTCACCACCACCACAAATGCGCCTGAGCCTGCTGAATAAGCTGATAAGCCACCCGGAGATTGAATACGCCATTCCTTATGCCTATGGCGAAACTCACCGGGGAATCACCGTTATTGGTACCAGCGCTGAAGGGATAGCGCGATTGACTCGACATTCAGCCAACCCTGCAAAACACCCACAGAGAAAACAGCAACGGCCGATCAGCCCAGAAACATTACCGCCAGCAACTCACCCGATGGTCGCTTATATCGGGATAAACATCGCCAATACCCTTGGTTACCAAATCAACGATCAGATCACCATTGCCGATGGCAGCGAACCAGGGTTAGAACAAGAATACAACGAGCTATTTACCATCGCCGGTATTTTGCCACGGCAGAATACCCATCAGGATGACAGTATTTACATCCCGATTGAAGGTTTGATAACCGCAAGAAAATCCTACGCAAAAGGCAATACGCCGAGCTGGTCAAGCCCTGATGATATCTCTTTTATCGATATCAAACTGCAGGACCGCATGGCCCTTCTGGCGCTGGAAAAAAGCCTGACTCAATCGGCCACGGAACAAGGCCTGGCGATAACCGCCGCGATGCCAGCCAGAGAACTGGAGCTACTTTATAGCTATCTGAACAGGGCAGCGGTCAGCCTGATATTCATCTCGTTTGTCACGCTCGGGTTGTGCCTGCTGACCCTTTTTTATGCATTGACCCGCAACCTTCAGGAACGAAGGCAGGAAATACAGCTTTATCAGACGCTGGGAATGAGCCAGACCTGCATCAGTGTTATGGCCCTGCTTGAGCCTCTGTTAATTATCTCCGGTGCTCTTGTTCTGGGTTTCATTGCCAGTGAAATGCTGTCAGCCCATACCGCCGATTTTTTCCTGATAACATGGTTAATGAATTAAGGTGATTTAAAAAAGTATTTTTTTGATCCTTGGTTATTAACCCAGACTGAACACGAAAAATTGCCGGGCAAAACAACAAATCAAGCTCATAACCCGGTTAATAACGCTAAGCTGGGAAGGCAATAGAGGGAACTTTTCCATACAACCCGGATCTAATGGAGTTAATCACAGTAGTTACCAAACACGTTGGAAGATTTCATTCCGAATTGATCAGCGGAGAAACTTCCACCCGGAGTGCAAGAATGCCCGCGCAAGTTGTCAACAGGCTACCCAACATAGCCTTACTTCTGGTTCTGACCATTTTTATCACTTATCCGCAGCTTGATTATGCCAGTAGCCATGCTGGATTTCCCGGGCAAAGCCATAGCAACTACTCTCTGCCAATTGACTACCGACATATGGCGCTGTTTCAGCTTAAGCTCAATCGTTATTACTACCCTTCCCGTTCAGGTAACCCCGACTATATTCATATTGAACACACCCATCATCATTCACACCTGGGTTGGTGGGATGGCCCGATTTTCTGGGGAGGCCATACCATTGACGACGATTCTTCCTTCAGTGAACGGGTGTCGGACGGGCTGATTGCGGTTGCAGTGGTGCTGACAGTCATTGCTGTTACCGCAGCAGCCATCTACTCAGTGGTCCATGCAACCTCGCCCTATCTGGGCGCTGTCGGCCTGACATCGATTGAACTCCCGGAAAACTCACCCTGGAAAATTACGGGTTATAAAGTTGCACATGGTGGAGCGATACGATACTCAGATTTTGCCTTCAACGAAGACGCCATGATCAACGCCAGAGAACAGGAAATGTTCGACCGGCAGCAAATGAAGCAAGGCCGCTTTCTTCTCGTTGACCAGGAGAACTGGTGGGGTATTGTCGATTACCCTGTAGACGTTGACGTAACCTTCACCCACTTTGATGACGTTTCAGGCGAAGCCACTGAACAGGTAACGGTGAATGTGCAACGTAAAGTCACCAACGGCATGAAAGCCGGAACCATTTTGCCACGGGTTGTCCACAGGACTCAAAACCTGCAGAAGTATCAACTGGCCACCAGAACCGATTATCCGGCATGGTTCAATTTTTCCAACTGGTATCATCAGCCAGCCCGGATAATGATTGATTTCAAGCCCTCTGGCCCGGTGACACCTCACGATTAATTACCATCTCTTGCCAATTCAGCGAGTTGAAAGTCCGGTCTTCGTTTTTTAAACCACAGAATCACCGGACTGACCGCCAGCCTACTTGCAGTCATCCCCCCGATTTGGATAATTCACCCAAATTTTGATTATTTTCTTGTTTTGTACACATCCCTTCTTTGCGGTAGGCACCTGTGTACAGAGATACGTACACAATTTGGAACCCGCTCATGCCTCCAACAACGTCACCACTTCTCCGGGAAGTTGAAGCCAGACGCACTTTTGCTATCATCTCCCACCCCGATGCCGGTAAAACCACGATTACCGAAAAGCTCCTGCTGCTCGGCGGTGCCATTCAGCTTGCCGGTACAGTAAAAGGCCGCAAGAGCGGGCGTATGGCCACCTCTGACTGGATGAAGATGGAACAGGAGCGTGGTATCTCCATCACCACCTCGGTGATGCAGTTTCCCTATGACGGCCGTACCGTAAACCTTCTGGATACGCCCGGACACGAAGACTTCTCCGAGGACACCTACCGGACACTGACCGCAGTTGACAGCTGCCTTATGGTGATCGATGGCGCCAAAGGTGTCGAAGATCGCACCATCAAACTGATGGAAGTCTGCCGCCTGAGGGACACACCAATATTTACCTTCGTCAATAAAATGGACCGTGAAGTCCGTGACCAGATTGACGTGCTGGATGAAATTGAAGATATTCTGAAAATCCAGTGTGCACCTATCACCTGGCCTATCGGCATGGGTAAACAGTTCAAAGGGGTTTATAACCTCTATACCGATACCATTCATGTGTTCAAACCCGGTCAGGCCAGTGTGGTTCCGGAAGATATCCGAATCAAAGGTCTGGAATCAGCAGAAGCCAGAACCCTGCTGGGTGATCTCCATGAAGAGTTGATGGAGGAAATTGAGCTGGTGAAAGGTGCCAGCCATGAGTTTGACCTGGAAGAGTACCTTGCCGGTCGGATGACTCCGGTCTTCTTTGGTACCGCACTGGCCAACTTCGGCGTTCGGGAAATGCTGGATGATTTTGTCAAGTGGGCTCCCTCCCCCATGCCCCGGGAAACCAATGAACGCACGGTGGTCGCCAATGAAGAGAACTTCTCTGGGTTCGTCTTTAAAATCCAGGCCAATATGGACCCCAAACACCGTGACCGCATTGCCTTTCTGAGAATCTGTTCCGGCAAATACACCCGGAATATGAAAATGAAACATGTTCGTATCGGCAAGGATGTAAAAATTGCCGATGCCGTGACGTTCCTGGCGGGTGACCGTTCCCATGTGGATGAAGCGACCTCCGGTGATATCATCGGTCTGCACAACCACGGGACTATACAGATTGGTGACACCTTTACCCAGGGTGAAATGCTCAAGTTTATGGGCATCCCTCACTTTGCGCCCGAGCTGTTCCGCCGTGTCCGCCTGAAAGACCCATTAAAGCTCAAGCAATTGCAAAAAGGGCTGCAACAGCTCTCGGAAGAAGGTGCTACCCAGCTATTCATGCCAGTGAACAATAATGACCTGATCCTGGGGGCAGTGGGTGTACTGCAGTTTGATGTGGTCATGCGCCGACTGAAAGATGAATACAAAGTTGAAGCGATCTATGAGCCGGTTAACGTCAACACCGCGCGCTGGATTGACTGCAGTGACCAGAAAAAGCTGGAAGAGTTCAAGCGCAAGTGCGCTGATAACCTGGCTATGGATGGCGGTGGCCATCTAACCTATCTGGCACCCACCCGGGTCAACCTTTCCCTGGCAGAAGAGCGCTACCCGGATGTGACTTTCCGCGCGACCCGGGAGCATTGATCGCAACCGATAACCCCGGATATAAAGTGACAGGCAAACAGGTTTGGACTGTCTGTCACTGTGATTAGTTCCATTGTTCAAATCAATAATTTATCTCGCCTGCACTTATTTCTTTTCTGACTAATACCGATACTGCGGGACCAAAAAATATTGTCTAATCTGAAGGTTCCTTTCTTTCTGGTATTTCTATGAGTGATGCAGTCTCGACCAAATCGGAAACCTCAACGGGTGTACGTCAAATCGTAGAGCCGTTAGTCCTTCTTCTCTTGGCAGGACTTTTGTTTGGCTACCTTGGCCAGACTATGGGTGTTACCCACATGTTCAACACCCTCTTCAACACCGCGCACCAGCTGTTGTTAAACACCGTGCTGTTCCTGATGGGGATCACCGTATTGACCGGTGCCGCAGGCCGTCTGCTGATGGAGTTCCATGTCATTTCCCTGATTGAACGGCTGCTGGTGCCATTAATGAGACCTGTGTTCAATCTCCCCGGCCGTGCTGCCATGGCGGCCATGATGACCTTTTTCTCAGATAACCCGGCCATCATTGGCCTGGCAAAAGACAGGCGTTTCAACCACTCCTTTAAGGTTCCCGAAATCATTTCACTGACCAATTTCGGTACCTCTTTTGGTATGGGACTTATTGTCATCACCTTTATGGCAACCCTGCAGAATAATGAGACTGGCGCTACCTATTTCCTGCCGGCCATGATTGGTCTGGGCGGTGCCCTTATTGGAGCCATCATATCCACACGGCTGATGCAGCGCCTTATCCGAAATGATTCCCGGCTGCATGAGCTAAGCATTAAAGATACTCACAGTGAACTTCTGGATGACCACAGCTCCACAGATCCGGTCTGGTTGAGATTCCTCAACGCTCTGCTGGATGGCGGTAAAGGCGGCGTCAAAATGGGGGTAGCGATTATTCCCGGAGTCTTAATCATCAGTACGTTTGTTATGGTCCTGACCTTTGGCGCACCAGTAACCGGCTATACCGGTGGAGCGTTTGAGGGAGTCGCCCTGCTGCCCAAACTGGCCAGCCACGTTACCTGGCTGTTTGAGCTGCTGTTTGGTTTTGATCATGCCGAACTGGTTGCCTTCCCCATTACCTCGCTGGGTGCGGTTGGTGCCGCCATGTCGCTGGTACCAAACTTTATCAGCCAGGGCATTATTGGTGGCAGTGATATTGCTGTGTTTACAGCTATGGGTATGTGCTGGAGTGGTTACCTGAGTACCCATACGGCCATGCTCGACTCTCTTGGCTTTCGCCAGCTCACCTCAAAAGCCATTCTGGCTCATACGGTTGGTGGTATCTGTGCCGGTATCGCTGCCCGTTATCTTTACCTGCTGCTCAGTCCTTTTATTGGCTAACAGCCGGAACAAACAATCAACCCATCGGATGAGTTGATTGTTTGTTTTTTCGCTTGGGAACGGCAAAAACAGTATCCGCAATAATATCCCCCTCCAGATCGCGATCAAGTGACTCAAACCAAGGTCTAACGGTCAAAAATCATTTCCGGAGCCATATTTAAGATTCTACAGATATAAGCAGAAAGCTTATTACACCCACAGATTTTAAAAAACTGGACTGATCAGTCCGGAATACTGAATTGGTAAGGAGAGATGTATGCGCCTGAACCTTCTGTTAGCACCGCTACAACAGGTAATCGATACCATGCATAAGGGAAAAACCTTCAAGATCCGGGTGCTGATGGAGGAGCTTGGCCTGTGGGAACATCAGGATGATCTGCAAAAAATGAGAACAGCCCTGGCTTTTCGCTCCATGGTGGAAAGTGGCGTGCTTAGCAATATTCAGCTTCTCACTCACCATAAAACCCGCCATGCGGTTTATATCACGATATAATTGCCATAAAGAAGCCGGAGATATCCGGCTTATGAGATCAACGTTCTGCTCAACGCTTCACACTGTGGGATTTGATAGACTCAGTGAACATGTCCGCCAGGCCCATGCACATGACCGTGGTCCAGCTCTTCCTTGGTGGCTTCACGAACCTCAACCACTTCAACGCTAAAGTGCAGATTCTCACCCGCCAGGGAATGGTTAGCGTCGATCACCACCTGGTTCTCTTCATCATCAATAGCCACCACGGTGACAATACGTGGGCCAATGGCGGTATCGGCATGGAACTGGTTACCCACCTCTACAGGATGGTCACCAAACTGCTCTTTCGGTACCGGCTGCACCAGACTTTCGTCGTACTCGCCGTAGCCTTCAGCAGGCTCAACCACCACATCAAACTTGTCCCCAGCCTGCTTGCCTTCCAGGGCATTTTCCAGTCCTTCGACAATATTGTGCTCACCGTGAAGATAAGCCATGGGCGACTCGCCTTCCGAACTGTCGAGAACTTCTCCCGCATCATTTTTCAGAGTGTAATGGAACAGAGCCACTTTCTCTTTGGCTATCTTCATCTGTTTATGCCCTTAATAAAGTAAACAACTATCTTAACTGCCATTGTTACTGGTAGCCAGAAAACTGCAAATAAATGCGTTATCTGATCTAATTGGCAAACTACCCCTGTTGGCAAGCGCCTGATAAAAGGAGTTTTTTATCTTGAACGATTCTCGATGCAGCTGGTGCCATGGCGATGAACTCTATACCCAATACCATGACACAGAGTGGGGGGTTCCCTGTCATAACGACCAGAAACTCTTTGAATTCCTGATTCTTGAAGGTGCCCAGGCAGGTCTGAGCTGGATCACCATCCTGAAGCGCCGGGAAGGCTACCGGACAGCATTTCATCAATTTGACGTTCAACAAGTGGCCAGAATGACAGACCCGGATATTGAAAAGCTGATGCAGGACGCTGGCATTATCCGCAACCGGCTGAAAATCCGGAGCGCCATTAACAATGCCAAGGCGTTCATCCGGGTGCAAGAGGAATTTGGCAGTTTCAGCCAGTATCTGTGGTCGTTTGTAAACCATCAGCCCATCATCAACCGGCGACAATCCATGAGTGACGTACCGGCCACCACAGATATTTCAGACCGGATGAGTGACGATCTGAAAAAACGCGGTTTCAGTTTTGTTGGCAGCACGATCTGTTATGCCTATATGCAGGCGATGGGGCTGGTGAACGACCACTTGGTCAGTTGCCCATCTTATCTAACCGAAAACGCTATTGCTTCTTCATAGGTCGGTGGTTGCTCTTGTGGTGCTGGTTTATTAATCAAGGGAACTGCTTGTGTTCCATGCTTGCAGGTTGTTTGTGTTCCCTGCCCACAAGTGGCTGGCGCTGTCGGCGCAGGGGCTCTTTGAGCAGAGGGAGCTGGCAGTCGGTACATTTCCTCCGGATTATACCGGGTTCTTTCCATATCATTTGGGTTATGGAATGCTGCTTTAATTAATTGATAGCTTGATGCATCAGGGTTGTAGTACTTGAATTGCTGATACCTGGCATGGACGTTGGCGCAGCAACCAATACCGAAAAACACCCCCGCAAGGACCGCCATTCCACCGAAGATACACAAGGCCTCGAACCCTTCGCTCTCGTAAAAAGAGGTGGGCTCAGAAGTCGTGTTCAGGTTTGTCGTTGAATAGGCAAAGGGTGGGTTGTATGGGGTATCTGCCACATTTACCCCATTACTGTAAGCGTAGGTCATGCTGCAGCCAGGCGCGCCATCAGGGCATACCGGTCTGGTACTCACCGGGTGGGCACCCGCCAGAGCAGGCATTGCCGCCAAAAACATCAGACTCTGTTTTATGTCCGGAAATACGCCAGGGAACTGCCCTGATTTCATCAAATGCTGAAGGGCGAAACCGGCGACATTGTGTATCAGCTTATTGCCGCCCTGCAGACCGGCCTGTAAGGTCTCATTGACAAGCTGTACTCCGTAACCAGAGAGGGATTTGTCTGTTTTACTAATGATTTTATCCGGGCACACCGACTGGCTGGGGTGTGCGCAGTTGACAACCCTGCCATTAGTCATTGACACCTGAGGAGAACATTCGATTTGGGAAGCTGCGTCCTTTTTGATAGCAACCATTTGCGCATGAGGCGAGCTGGATGACGATTCAGGGATAGCGTGCATTTTTGAAATTCCTTTCGAAACAATCTGCTGATTTTGACCATCAATCGGCAATCAAGTTCAATCAAGAAGATTGATGTGATTGGCATCATTACAGTGGACATGGATAAGAATGCTCCGAAAATCAGACGCAGGAGGATGAATCGAAAGGCTTGAGGGTTACCTGAAAAGCAAATGGTCATGTACCTGATGCCTGAGGATTTTCAGGCTAAGTACGTGTTGCTTCATCATAGGTTGGTGGTTGTTGCTCTTGTAGTGGTGAGTCATTAATCACTGGATACGTTTGTGTTCCCTGCTCGCAAGTTGTTTGTGTTCCCTGCTCACAAGTGGTTGGCGCTGTCGGCACCGGGGCTCTTTGAGTATGGGGAACTGGCACCGACGCAGGGGGGCTTTGAGCAGGGCGAACTGGCAGTTGATACCTTGCCCGCCAGTTATACCGGGTTCTTTCGAGATCATTTGGGTTATTGAAAGCTGCTTTAATGAGTTCACGGCGTGATGCATTAGGGTTTTGGTACTTGAATCGCTGATACTCGATATGGACGTGAGAACAGTATGCATAAGCGCAACACAAGCCCACAAGAGCGGCAATTCCACCGATGACACACAAACCAACAAACCTTTCGCTCTCGTAAAAAGAGGTGGGTTCAGAAGTCGTGGTCAGGTTTGTCGTTGGGTAGATGGAGGCTGGGGTGTATGAGGTAGCTGACTCGTTTACCCCATTACTGTTATCGGAGGTCATGCTGCTGCCAGGCACACCATCAGGGCATGTCGGCCTGGTACTCATCGGGTGGGCACCCGCCAGAGCAGGCATTGCCGCCAAAAACATCAAGATCTGTTTTATGTCTGGAAATACGACAGGGAATTGCCCCGATTTAATCACATGCTGAGAGGTGAAACCGGCGACACTGCGTATCAACTTATTGCTGCCCTGCTGACCAATCTGTAAGACCTCTCTGGCAAACTTTACACCGTAATCAGACAAGGATTTGTCTGCCGTAGTAATACTGTTATCCGTATCCGGGCAGTCCGGCGGGCTGGGTTGTGCGCAGCTGACAGCCCTGCCGCTGGGCATTGTCACCTGGCAACAACCTTCGGTTTGGGAAGCTGCATCTTTTTTACCAACCAGCTGCGAATAGCGCAGGCCTGATGGCGGATCAAGAGAAGCATGCATTTTAGTATTCCCCTTTCCAAGAAATCTGTTATTACAGACCATCAGTCGGCAATGTAAGTTCAATCAATGGCAACAGATGACTCTTGTTATTTCTCCTCCCCCCAGTTTATCGCTAAAGACATTTCAAAAGAGGGTGGACAACGCAGAGAGATCAGGTTTCGAGAAATAATGATATCCTCAAGACAGCTATTTTTGAGATCAACCAGGGATTTCAGGCAACTGTAAGTAAGAACACAAGCGTTGGTTGCCAGTGTAGCCACTGTTCTGGCCGACAGGTTTCTGCCTTCCTGAAGGCATTGCAGCAGACTTAAACTGGTTCCCATGGTAGCGGAAAGACACATGACACAATGACCTTGCCACTGAACCAGGGGTGAACAGTTAGCCAGACCATAATTGAGATTTACGGCAGCTGTCAGGCCAAGCCCCGCCAAACCAGTTGCTAAATTGCCAATATTCATGGTGTCTCCAATCTCTGCTTCAGTTATCCTCCCTGCTCAGACATTTGAAAATAGTGAAAGGTTCATTATCCCTTATTCCGAAACAGCCCCTAACGTCTTTCCTGCTCTCTTTCCTGCACCAGTACCCAGGGGCGAACCACAACCGCCCACAGATCACGATTATCGGTAACCCAGGACCGGGCCTGCTCATCGCTGACTGCCCCCAGGACACCCTGTTCAACCCAGGCTTCTACCGCTGATTTATTGTCTACCGAGATCTGATAGCCAACATCAATCAGGTCCAGCGAATCATCTACCAGCAGCACAACCCCCTGGGCAAAGTAACGCAGCAGTTCGGACCAGGCTATTAATGAGGTTTCCTGATTTAATTTGGCCTTTTCAAGCAATTCACGGCTAACCGTCTCAGACATCTTTTGCTTCCCATTTAATTGCACAGAGATTGTACAAACCGACAATTTTTTTATAACGGTGGGCGGGAGCATAACAGCACATAACACTAAAGTGAAAACGCTCAAAAGGGCCCTGTTGACGTTTCGTTGCTTACTCGCAACGCGTCAACAAGCCCTGATAAGAGTTGAGCTGACTTTGTCTTTAATGGAGAGAAGCCCCGGTTCTCTTCTATACGGCACCTTGACTGATGCTCAAAGCTGCAAAATCTGCACTATCGGTGATGGTTATCTGTTTGTTTTGCAATTTGAACAACGCCCCGGGAGACCGATCAATACTGGCTTGTTGCCCGCTGTAAAAGTGCCTGGTGAGTTGATCAATGCTGTCACTGTATTCTGAATATGCAAACACCTGTGCAGACCAGCCAGCCTGGAGAATGAATTCTTTTAGTTCATTGAGTGCCTTTTCAGCCCTGATGATAGGGGAACCGATAGCCTTTTGTTGATTCAAATGAGATAACACAATGCTTTTGAACTTCAGGCCGAGTGCTTCACAATTCTTTTTATAGAATTCTGAAAGGTAAACCTCCGGCTCACCTGAGACATTTATTGAAACTTTAATAAACTGCATTGATGAACTCATCCATGATATTGAAGAATCAAGTTCACCAACGAACTTTTCAAGATCTGAATGTTGATCTTCTGCTCCAATTAATAAGAAAACAGAATTTGCCCTGGCAATCTCACAGGGTGCGCCTGACACTATATATCCACCAGTATTACAAGGTGCTGTCTCTTGACTGTTGCCATGCGTGGGTGTGGGCGGGTTAAATTCTAAAATGACAATCGCACTATTTTCTTTATCTGTGGTCCGGAGTTGCTGACCATTTAACTTTTTGTTCAGGTAGGTGGTTGCTGTAGTAAAAAACCGGACATTTTTTCCCTCTATAAACTGCTTTCTGACATTTTTAAGGGTCGGTGAAGACCCCGGGGAACGAGAGGAATCCTCGACATAATCAATATCTATACAGCGCCAGGCAATTTTTTTATCTGATACCCCGCTCTTGGTGATTTGCTGGTGAATCAGCTGCTCCATCAACAATGCTCCAGCCCCCATGGATATAAAAGTTACCCGACTGTCCGGCAGTTTTTGCAGATAGTCGCACACCCATTGAGTCACCTTGTTGATCACCTTTATACGGGATTTTATGCTGTCAATTTCGTCATAAACATTAAAACTCAGGTACCCCAATTTAACACAGGTTAGTGATTCATTGCTTGCCTCCGATACTTCCCGTCGATGGATAAACTCACTGGTATGGATATCTTTATACTCAAGCTTCTTTGCTACCAGGGGGAGGCGCTTGAATAAATCATCAATTTCCTGAAGCTTAACACTGGGCAGGTCGTGATAGATCATTTCTTCAACCATACGATGAATTGCTTCTTTTTTTTCTGACTCTGTTCCACCTGAAGGAATTTTTTTGAGCAGCGAGAGGCAGGCTTCGTTTGTCAGTTTTAATACAGTTCTCAAGGACAAGGGTATTTTTTGATGTTCGATGATATATCGTGAAACAGTCTCCTTTACAGCACTGGGGTTAACAGTAATGTTCTCTGGTAATGACTGACCAGCAGCCTGAGGCTCTGGTGTAGAAGGGGTACTGTGGCAGCTGCTGATAGTGGTTTGCATAATTACTGACTCAAGTGATTATTTTAATGGGCTGAGCAAATTTGTTCAGTACTTGAGTAGTAGAAATAACTTCTTGAGAAAAGTTCAGTTTTGTCACTGGTCAACTGGTATAAACGACACGAATAGGCTGGTTCTCAATGGCTATCAGACTTCGTCAGTGCCATTTTCGAATGGCCTGATTTGGCAATCAAGGCGGATTATGGGAGGATGGCTTCCTCGAAACAGAGAAGGTTACGTTGTTTATGCCCCTCGCTCTCAAAGGCCGCCTGAAAGATCACCCCAGGCTGGCCCGTGAATATTTTACCGTTACCCGCATGATTGAGCTTTACTGCCACCACCACCAGCACCCCACCCTGTGCAATGAATGCCTGTCTCTGCTGGCTTTCAGCAAGCGACGGCTTGAACGCTGTATTTATGGCGTCGAAAAACCCACCTGCGCTAACTGCCAAATCCACTGCTATAAACCAGAACAACGCCGACAAATTCGTGAAGTGATGACATGGGCTGGCCCTCGCCTGCTACTTAAACATCCCGTTCTGACCATTCAACACCTTTTTGATCAACGCAGGGCTGCGCCGGTGCCCCCCAACGCCGGGAGCAATTGAATGAGCTGAGGGAACTTTCCTGTAAGAAACTGGTCAGAGAGCTATAAACAAATATACCTCTGGACGGATCTAAATATGGAATGTCATTGGCTTAACCCGAATGTTTTTCGAGCCCCACAGCGTGGATACCTTCTTCTTCTACCTAGAGAGCCCGGGGAAGAGAGACATACACCGGTTCACTTTCGTAACCCCCTGACGGGCAACTCATTTACTGGTCTTCGTTTTGCACCGGTTCCAGGATTACTAGTAACTCACGCGCCTCCCCACACGCCGTTCGAGCCAAGGGATCTGCATACCCGTAAATCACATCATGCACCTTCCGGGCATGTTTATACCCGGCTTCCCCACGAGAACCCCCCAAGCCCTTCTCAACGAAATGATATGCTGATGGCCAAAGCAGCCACATTCAAGGGCTTTGAGAAGAACTTCCCCTATCATACTCCGAGGGAATTGGCTGAAGCGGGATTTTCCTGCAGTGAATATAGTGACTCAGTTTATTGTGATAAATGTGATATGCATGTTGGCAACTGGAAACCTGATGATATCCCATGGATTGAACATACTCGCCTGTCGCCAGACTGCGCGATCGTGAAGTGGGAAATGGGTCAATCATTTATCAAAACGATTAAAGAGTCATTTGATGTGGAAAAACAATTAAAACAGCACTGCGATCAACACACTCCTGTAAAAGAGAATCCTTACAATACGCTTGTAAAATTCAGACTGAGCTGGCCTTACCAACAACTTGAACAGATTTACAATAAAAACCTTAAAGATCTTCCAGAACAAATGCGCAAGGTCGAACAAGCCTTTATTCATTGGCATTATACTGAAAACCTCTCTGGAAATAGCACCTTGCACGCTTCCTGTATTCTAAGCCTGCTTGATCCCCGGAACCATAACAAGCCGGCCATAGCTGAATCCTGTAGAAGATACGAGCAGGAATACAATGAATACCTGGATCAATTAAAAGAATTAAAAGAATTAAAAGAAGTGCAAAAGCTAATTGTTCAGTTGAAAAATGAGCGCATTGCACTCTTTGAACAAGTAAATCAGCAAAGGCAAATAAGAACCAAGGCTGAACAAGAGGGTGAAGATGCAAAGATCGCCCGTAGACTTCAAGAACAGTACAACAATGGACAGTTTCAATTACCTGCCCACTAAGTCAGAAAATATGATTTCATTTGGTTAACTACGTAGTTTCATTTGAGGACTCGAGTTGGCTTGCATGCACTATGAATTCACATGCAAGCCGACTTTCATCGAGACCATTTGCAACATGTTCGCGACAACCCCGGGGTCGTCGGAATCAGGTGCCTGTCAGAGCGGAAATTCTCTACGCCGTTTGTCGGGTAGCCGTCACTACCAGTTCACGGATACAGACATTTTGCGGCTGCTGATACACAAAGGTAATACAACGGGCAATATCCTCTGCCGTAATAACGCCGCCCATGCCGTGCTTCCACTGCTCATAGCCCTCCTTGATGTCACTGGATGTGGTATGGCTCAGCAGCTCAGTTTCTACCGCTCCCGGTGCGATGGTTACCACCCGTACACTGTCGTCAGCCAGCTCTTCTCTCAGGGTTTCAGACAAACCATGCACGGCAAACTTGGTGCCACAATAGGCCATATGATTTGGAAAACTTTTGATACCAGCCACTGAGCTGATATTGAAGATGGTTCCCCCTTTTCTGGCTTTCATCTGATGGGCAACAGCATGGATGCCATTCAAAACACCTTTGATATTCACATCAACCATGTTGTCCCACTCGGCAGGATCCTGTTCATCGACACGCCCCAGCTGCATTAGCCCGGCATTGTTGATAAGACAGTCTGTAGGTCCATAGCGGGACTCGGCCTCTTCGATAACCAGTTTCAGGGCATCACGATCCGTCACATCCACTCGTCGGCAAAGTGCGTCAGTCAGATCCAGGGCCTCCAGGCGCTCGACCCTTCTGGCCAGTAATAACAATGGATGTCCAAGCTGACTCATGGCCCTGGCAACGGCTTCACCAATACCAGAGCTGGCTCCGGTAATAACAACCAATGGTTTATTCATGGCAGGACTCCTGCTGGAGTATATGAAGGGATTTCAGTCCACCGGCGTGTGGTGAACCCGGGTGCGGATGCATTTACATGCAGATAATTATGATAGCTGATCTGAAAAGGCTTATTGATGAGAAAACAGCATTCGTTGACTGTTATTCGGTTTTCTTCAGCCCCATTAGAGGCATCACTACATGCATCCTCCCTGTTGTGGCGTTATAATCCCCGCCTCCTGAGCCAGGAGGCTGTTCAATTAAGACTCAATGAGTCTTCCGAAAAAAGCACACAAACCGGTTACCGGATTATCGTTATTCGATTTGCGTCTTTAAAGATGATTTATCAGCTTATTTCGGAAATATATACTTGACGCCCTCCATCAGGCATTCAACAGCATTTTTGATCGACCGGCTCTAAGAGCCGGGCATTGCGGCAGGAAACCCCAATGAGCGAACTGATACTGATTCTGGTCAGCGCCATACTGGTTAACAACTTTGTACTGGTCCAATTCCTTGGGTTGTGTCCTTTTATGGGCGTGTCCAACAAGCTGGAATCGGCCATGGGTATGTCGATGGCCACCACCTTTGTGCTGACACTGGCCTCTATCTGCAGCTATCTAACGTATAAGTACATCCTATTGCCACTGAATCTGGAGTTTCTGAAAACCATCTCATTCATTCTGGTGATTGCCGTGGTGGTGCAATTCACCGAGATGGTGGTGCGCAAAACCAGCCCGCTGCTGCATAAGGTGCTGGGCGTTTTCCTGCCACTGATCACCACAAACTGTGCGGTACTCGGGGTTGCCCTGCTGAACACCAACCGAATGGACAGCTCCCTGGTAGATTCAGCCACCTACGGCTTTGGTGCGGCGGCCGGTTTTTCCCTGGTACTGGTGCTGTTTTCCGCCATGCGTGAGCGCATCGCCGCAGCGGATGTACCAACGCCATTCAGAGGGGCAGCCATTGGTATGATCAGCGCCGGTCTGATGTCGTTGGCCTTTATGGGTTTTACCGGACTGATCAAACTGTGAGTGCAGGATTTCAAACCATGATGAGAAATGCCAGACGTGATAAAAAGCTGAAGGAGCGGTTGCGTTAGTCCATGGACATTGTTCTTTACGCCATTGGAGCCCTGCTGGCTCTTGCCCTGATTTTCGGGGCGATTCTCGGTTTTGCTGCTATCCGCTTTAAGGTGGAAGGTAACCCGATTGTTGACCAGATTAATGAAATTCTGCCCCAGACCCAGTGTGGCCAGTGCGGTTATCCGGGGTGTCGCCCCTATGCGGAAGCCATTGCCAATGGCGATGCCATCAATAAGTGCCCGCCCGGTGGTCAGGCAACCATCAACACACTGGCGGACCTGCTGGATGTGGAGCCTGAGCCGCTGGATGCGGAACATGGGCAGGAGTCGGTCACCAAAGTTGCCTTTATCCGGGAAGCGGAGTGCATCGGTTGTACCAAGTGCATTCAGGCCTGCCCGGTGGATGCCATCCTGGGTGCCGCCAAACAGATGCATACGGTGATTTCCGATGAGTGTACCGGCTGCGATCTCTGTGTTGAGACCTGCCCTGTTGACTGTATTGAAATGCGTCCTGTGGATATCACGGTCAGGACCTGGAGCTGGGCGCTGCCCCAGCCGAATCATGGCAAGGCTGGCTTGATTGCCACTGACCTCAGGGGGCAGACCGTATGAACGCAATTGTAAAAAGTCCACACCAGGACATACAGAGCCCTGTGGCCGGGAGCCAGGTGATAGCAAGTTCTGAACGCAAAATCTGGCCACTGACCGGTGGGGTTCACCCGGAAGAAAACAAGCATCAGTCCACCAGCCGCCCTGTCAGTGCTGCGCCTCTGCCTGAAACACTGGTGCTGCCATTGTCGCAACACGCCGGTTTGCCTGCTGATCCGCTGATCCGCGTGGGAGACAAAGTACTCAAAGGCCAGATGATTGCCAAAGCGTCCGGCTTTGTCAGTGCTGCGTTGCATGCGCCCACTTCGGGCACTGTTACCGCCATTGAGAACCGTCCGATTCCCCATGCCTCCGGCTTTTATGATCTGTGCATCATTCTCGAAACCGATGGTCAGGAGCAATGGTGTCAACTGGCACCCGTAGTGGATTATCGTCAACTGTCGTCTGCTGAACTGGTAGAAAAAGTGCGTGATGCCGGCATCAGCGGTATGGGGGGCGCTGGCTTCCCTACAGCCATCAAACTGGCACCCGGCACAGCAATCAATACCCTGATTATCAATGGTACGGAGTGTGAGCCCTATATTACCGCCGACGATATGCTGATGCGGGAAAAGGCCGATGCGGTGATTCAGGGCGCAGAAATCCTCCAATACATGCTCGGTGCCCGGGAGTGCCTGATCGGTATTGAAGACAACAAGCCGGAAGCCATCGCCGCGATGCGCAGGGCGGCGACCGGCAAAAATATAGACATTGTCGTTTTCCCCACCATCTACCCTTCCGGTGGTGAAAAACAGCTGATCCAGATTCTTACCGGTCAGGAGGTGCCTTCCGGAAAACTGCCTGCGGATCTGGGCATGGTGGTTCAGAACGTGGGAACAGCCGTTGCCGTCAAAGATGCCATTGTGGACGGCAAACCGCTGATCTCTCGTATCACCACCCTCACCGGTGATGCCCTGGCAGCGCCACAAAATGTCGACGTATTGATCGGTACACTGGCTCAGGACCTGCTGCAATATGCGGCGCTCAAAACGTCCGAATTATCAACGCTGGTGTTTGGCGGCCCCATGATGGGCTTCACTGTTGATCGCATGGATATCCCGGTGATCAAAACCTCAAACTGCCTGATTGCCGCGACGGAGGATGAATTTCCGGCAGCACCGGATGCCCAGGCCTGTATCCGTTGCGGGCACTGTGCCGAAGCGTGTCCGTCGTCATTGCTGCCCCAGCAGCTTTACTGGCACGCCAGGGCTGAGAACCATGAGCAGCTTATGCACCACAATCTCTTTGACTGTATCGAGTGCGGTGCCTGCGCCTTTGTCTGCCCGTCGTCTATTCCGCTGGTTCAGTATTACCGGGCATCCAAAGGCGCTATTCGTACCCAGGAAGCCAAACACACCAAGTCGGAGCGCTCGAAACAGCGCTATGAAGATCGCCTGGCCAGACTGGAGCAGGAAAAAGCCGAGAAAGAGGCCAAACGAAAAGCCAATGCCGAACGGGCAGCAAAACTGAAGGCGGCCAAAACAGCGGAACAAACCGGAAGTGACGCCAAAGCCGAAGAAGACCCGATCCAGGCCGCTATCGCCCGGGCCAAGGCACGAAAAGCAGCGGCGGCTACCGGGAACTCCGAGCCCACGTCAGCCAGGCAAGCGCCTGACAGACCGCTCTCTGCCAAACAGAAAGAGCTGAAAGTTCAGCTGTCCATGGCCAAAGCTCAGGCCAAAAAGACAGAGAGAGCGCTGGCTACCGCAGAAGCTTCTGCTGAGCTTAAAGGCGACAGGGGAGATATTGAACAACTGAAGTCTAATCTGGCGATGCTGAATGAGCAGGTGAGTAAACTTCAGCAGGCGTTTGATGAAAACAGTCAGGATTCTGCCAGCAAAGACAGTCCAGAGAAGCCCGCTAAAGCAGCCAAACCGGCACTCTCAGACAATGAGAAGAAACGCAAGGTTGAACTGGCCATGGCCAAAGCGGCCTTGAAAAAAGCAGAGCGCGCACTGGCAGCCGCGGTTGAGAGCAACAACGAGAACACCGAGTCGTTCAAGCAGGCCGTCGAAGCGTGCCAGGCCAACATCAAGCGCCTCGAAGCTGAAGCTTCAGAGCCTCCGACAGAAACGGCAATAACCCCTTCTGCGGATGCCAAACCAACAGCAACAAAGGCCAAAGCGCCGTTAACTGATGAAGCAAAAAAGCTGAAAATCGAGTCGGCCATGGCCAACGCTGCGGTGAAAAAACTTCAGCGAGCGATCGCCAGTGCCGGTGAAGATGAGCAGGATACGCTGAAACACCAGCTGGTGGCAGCGGAACAAAAGGCGGCTGAGCTGAAACAGGCTCTGGAGAGTCTCTCGTGACTTACAGCTACAGCCACCTTGTTCCCACGCTCTGCGTGGGAGGAAGCCCGGGAAGCATGATAAAGACACAACAGAGCGGAATCGTTGAATGGCCTTGATTAATAGCAGATCGTCCATCAGCCAGCGGGGAAGAGAGACCTCACCCCATGCGCTGGGACAAAACAGCACTCAGCGGGTCATGAGTCTGGTGATCATGGCTACCATCCCCGGTCTGATGGCACAAACGGTCTTTTTTGGCTGGGGCACACTGATCAATGTTATCTGGTGTTCCCTGGTTGCGATGGGCTGCGAAGCGGCCGTGGTATCAATGCGCCAACGGTCCGTGAGCTTCTACCTGAGTGATTGCAGCGCCCTGTTGACCGGTGTACTGCTGGGGCTGGCATTGCCGCCCTTTGCCCCCTGGTGGCTATCACTGGTCGCTGTGTCCTTCGGTATGGTCATTGGCAAACATCTCTATGGTGGCCTGGGTCAGAACCCCTTTAACCCGGCCATGCTGGGCTATGTTGTGGTACTGATTTCGTTTCCCCAGGAAATGACCACCTGGCTGCCACCACTGGGGCTGGAAGGTCATAACAACAGCCTGACCGATGCCCTGTTCACTATTTTCCCCCTGGGCCAGAGTGTTGATGCCATCAGTATGGCCACCCCACTGGATGTGTTGCGCGAAAACAAAAGCCAGACCATCAATGAACTTTGGGAAGCCAACCCGGTATTTGATGGCATGGCTGGTCGTGGCTGGATGTGGGTTAACCTGGCTTATCTGGCCAGCGGCGTCTTTCTGATCTGGCGCAAAGTATTTACCTGGCACGGCCCTGTGGGGATGCTCGCCGCCATTGCCATTATGGCGACCCTGTTCTGGAGTGGTAACGGGTCAGACAGTCATGGTTCCCCGCTGTTTCACCTGTTCAGTGGTGCCACCATGCTGGGTGCTTTTTTTATCATTACGGATCCGGTCAGTGGTGCAACCAGCAACCGTGGACGTCTGATTTTTGGTGCGGGTGTTGGCGTTATGGTCTACGTCATCCGTGCCTGGGGTGGATACCCGGATGGTGTCGCCTTTGCCACGCTGCTGATGAATATGGCGGCCCCCACCATCGACTATTACACTCAGCCACGCACTTATGGCCACCACAAGGCCAATAAAGGCCTGCCAAAGAAGGACTGAATCATGAGTGACGGCCAGATTCCTTTAAAAGACACCACCGGCAGCAAGGCTCCCGGCGGGAACGGTCTGCTGCAAAGCATTTTTCGCAATAGCCTGGGCCTTGGCCTGTTTGCCGTATTTACCGTAGGCCTGATTTCCGTGACCTGGATCATGACTCAGGAACAAATAGAGACACAGGTTCGAGCCTATGAAGCCAAAGCATTGATGGAGATTTTACCGGCCGACACTCACGACAATGTGCTGGTAGATTCGAAAATTATTCTGGAACCATCCCCCCTGCTTTCCAGCCAGGATCAACGTGACGCCTATATTGCCCTGAGTGATGGGGCGGTCTCTGCCGTTATTCTGCCGGTCACCGCACCTGACGGGTATAGCGGGCGAATTGAGCTTTTGGTGGGCATCAACCGCAATGGTACGCTGTCAGGCGTCAGGGCCATCACCCACAAAGAGACACCCGGGCTTGGCGACAAGATCAACAGCAATGTCACCGATTGGATTCTCGGGTTTGCCGGCAAATCCCTGGGCAACCCCTTTAGCGAAGGCTGGGGAGTGAAAAAAGACGGTGGTGAGTTTGACCAGTTTACCGGTGCCACAATAACGCCAAGAGCGGTTGTTGCCGCGGTGTACCGCGCACTGCAATACTTTGAGGCAAACCGCAAGCGATTGCTGGACCCACTCGCCGGTGTCCGCGAGGAGATTCAATATGACAAATGACACTGTGGCGAACAAGAGCACTGCTGGCAGCCAGGCCGCAAAGATTGCCCTGGACGGTCTCTGGAAAAACAATCCGGCACTGGTCCAGCTGTTGGGCCTGTGCCCTCTGCTGGGGGTTTCCAGCAGTGTCGTCAATGCGCTTGGTCTGGGCATAGCCACCATGCTGGTGGTGATGGGCTCCAACGTTGCCGTCTCCCTGATACGACACCAGGTAACCGATGCCATTCGCCTGCCCGTATTTGTGATGATTATTGCTTCTTTCACCACCTGTATCGAACTGCTGATGCAGGCTTATACCTACGAACTCTATCGGATACTGGGTATTTTTATTCCGTTGATTGTCACCAACTGCATCATCCTGGGCCGGGCCGATGCCTTTGCCTCCCGAAACCCGGTGCTGCCTGCCGCTTTTGATGGCTTGATGATGGGTACGGGCTTTGCTGTGATTCTGGTATTGCTGGGGGCACTGCGGGAGCTGATTGGCCAGGGCACGCTGTTCTCCGGCATGGACCTGCTGCTGGGCTCCATTGCCGCTGACTGGACCATTACGGTGATTGCCAACTATAAACAGTTCCTGTTTGCCATTCTTCCCCCGGGTGCCTTTGTCTTTATGGGCTTTTTGATTGCCATTAAAAATATTATTGATCGTCGCCTGGAAGAAAGAAGGAAAAGCCTGCAACCAGTAACTGCAAAAGTAAGCAAACGGGTCAGGGTTACCGGTAATGTTTGAATATTCTTAAGTAGCTGGCCATATGAAATCATATATTTCTGGCTACTTGGGCAGGTGCTATGCGAGGCACAACGGAGGGAGCATAGCCGTAGCTATGTGACCGGAGTTGTAACGAAGCAGAGTGCCTGAACAAGGAGTCAGAAATATATGATTTCATATGGTTAGCTACTTAACGCCGACACAGGAACTTATTCTCTGATTTCCTGTCTATTGAATCAGAATTGGTAAACCTTTTTTGATTTGCCAGACAGGCCCCCATTAAACCAGAGGAAATTCTGTAATGTTATCTGTTCAATCGACTCCCCCGCCCTTGCAATCAACACCAACAGGCAATGAAAAAGCGGTTAAAGACGTGGAGGTGAGCAGATCAACTCAGCCTGTTGAACTGACACAACTCCAGAAATGCATCCTGGACAACCAGCGCTTTATCCTCGATACAGTAAATCTGGTTAAAGTTATGAACAAAGTCTTTGGAAAAAAGGAACCAGACGCCTCGCTACGAATGCCAGACAATTTCGATGCACTGCCGGAGCCAAAAAAGTACGAAAGTCTGATTAAGCTTGTCAGGCAACTTGACGTCTATTTCCACCAAAGCCCTATTCTCAGGGAAGAGCAGGGAAAAATAGTGGAGCGCTGGAATGCCATAGAGCAAACTGAAGTCATTGAAAACCTGAGTGACGCTGCCAAAAATGAGCTACGGTCAGCACTTAAGCCCTTAAGGACTGCTGACTCAGAGCCCCTTGAGTTTACTGATCAATCAGTTCTTCTTTTTCCGGGAGCGGCTATCCCTAGAATGCACCTTCGTCCTAATTTCGCTATTGCACAAAACAGTGACAATAAACTGCCCGGACTGCTGCTCTGTAACGGTTCTTCAAGGACTTTGGGCGACGTCGACGAGCTTCAGGATGTTGCTAGCAATGATCGTCTGTATAAGCGCATGGGTGAGCTGGTTAAAGAGTTTAAAACTACCCTGGGATCCACTGCCACAGAAACTCACGCCCAAATGGCTCTTATGGACATGCTCCGTATGGCTGACCAGAAAAGCGATCAGAAAAGTGAGGAGATAAGCGAGGAGATAAGTGAGGAGAAAAGCGACCAGAAAAGTCAGCAGACATGCTTTCTGAACAAACAAACCATCTATGTAACTTATACCGGAAAAGTTCAATTCTTTCAGCAATCTCTCCAGGAAGATGGCAAATACACGCTCAACCTCAATGAGAAAAATATCATCACTGGCAGAGCAAACACCGAAGGAACGATAGTGTCTGCCTTAAATGCCCTGGAACTACTGCCTGGAGCCACTCCCGGAGACATCGTTCTGGTCAGCAACCAGCCCCATATACGTGCCCAGCAAATTGCCACAGAACGCGTGGTTGCCAATAGAGGGTACAACAATGACTACTCTCCAATAACCATCCGTGCCTGTGGTGACGAGTGTTCGCTGACAAGCTCTAAAGATTTGTTCCTTGCCATCGACTCAACCAGAAAGGCAATCCAGTTGTTAAATCCGGAATATCATGTGACAACTAATTGGGTTAAAGCCCCGGAATGGAAGCTGTTTGAATCCAGGAAAGCCGGTGAATGGCAGCTCTATAAGCCTGAGCTACCGCCACTGGAACTGTTGGTTTAGGCTTTCTTCGCAGGGTGGCTTGCTGATGTTATGCCAACCTGCGAACGTCCCTAGGAGCCTGTCGGACTTAAGCGTCCGTAGCGAGGATTGAGAGAAATTGAGGATAAAAATTTCTGCTTCTGAGGAGAATAGCGGGGCTATTTGACGAAAAAGCAGGAATTTTTAGACCAATTTATCGCAACCACAGTAGGACAGTCTTAAGTCCGACAGGCTCCTAAAAATCCACATCAAGATGATAGCTGTCAATCAATTTCTGAATTTGATTATCCAGTTTTTTCTGATGATTTATAAAGGCACCCTGCCTATTCTGATGCTCTGTTAACAGGCCATCACTATCAGCATAAAAGGCTTCTGCCCTGGTTAATCCGTTATACAGAGGATGATATTCACGACTTGCCCGTTCAGCAGAAAAATAGAACGCATAGGTTTGCGATACCAGAATCGAGCCTCTATCCATAACCCGGGCGGTGATAACAACTTCTGTATCGGTATCTGAAATCGGGTTTATGGTTCTTGGTCGAATCATTGTCAGGGGTTCCATTTTTAAATGAGCAAGCTGATCTGAATAGACAGAACCAAATTCCTTTATCTCCCACAACTGGTCGATATCCCCTCCCTCAGAGTACACGGTCCCCCTGCCATTCGACCGGGTTCGAACATCAACATCAAGCTCAATCATGTTGAAGGCATTGGTTGGCGCCCTCACGTTTGCACCGGATTTTTTCAATGAAACTGACAGCTGTTTTTCCAGATATCGGGCAACACCTGAAGCGGCATGTTTTTTATCAACATAAACGGAATCTGATCCAAGACGTCCTCTGGCGATGAGGCTTTCGGCAAGCTGGTTGGCAATAACATTCCAATATTGAGTAAATGGAACAGGCTCATATTCCGGTGAGGATACTGCCAGCAACCTGGTTGAAGGAAATAGTCCACCGATCATTAATAAACCTGTAACCACTGACAGGTATAACTGCTTATTAAACACGATACATCCCTATACTGCTTTTTTATTTCAATGTAGCATGTGCAACCTTATTCGTGTTCAGGTTGCCTGAACCACTGCTCTGAACAAAGTCAGAAATCCGGCATGACAAAATAAGAGCCTGATTTATCAGCCCGATAAAACTGGAAATAATGATAAACCTCAATCGATTATTGACAGAATTCGCTATAGAATCCCCCTCTTTTGTCCAGAACAGGGGTAATGACCTGAATGGATAACCCGTTTTTGGGTGGTTTCTGCGCCACCCCCCAGCCATCTCATGAATAAAAGACGATGCTTAACCAGATATTGCCAGTTTTTTTATCTGGCCTGATCATGCTTTCCGGCTTTGTCCAGGCCAACGCCACAGCTCCTGCTGTCCCATCAGTGGCGGAGCCAGACGCTGAGTTCACCCTATCTGAAGAGCGCTCCCCATGGGCAATAACCCTGTTCGATGACAATCCTCAGGAGAATCAGGCACGTCTCTGGTCCCAGACAAAACTCATGTTCGGTCTGGGCGTTGGTGTGATTGGAGCCCTGGCCGTTATGCCGGAGTCCTTTACCAACTGGGATAAGTCTGACATGAAACAGTTCCACAAAAAGTGGTGGGATAATGTCAGTTCAGGCCCGGTGATGGATGAAGATGACTTTTTCCTTAACTACGTAACACACCCTTACTTCGGTGGTGTTTACTACATCGTTGCACGGGAGTCTGGTTACAACCAGTGGAACTCCTTTGTCTACTCCTTCCTGATGTCCACCTTCTACTGGGAGTACGGTATCGAAGCCATCGCTGAAGTGCCTTCCATTCAGGATATTATCGTAACGCCCATTGGTGGCTGGCTATACGGCGAATGGGCTTACCAGAAGAAGCGCTCGATTGTCGACAATGATGGCCTGGTATGGGGCTCTGCCGGCCTGGGCTCCACGGCACTGTTTTTCCTGGATCCGGTCGACAGTATTGACCAGTGGATCAATGGTGACCGTGAACAGCCCGTTATGGAAGACTTTGATATCCGTCTGACATTTGCTCCAACCTTTTATCAGGTAGAGAATCAGGATGAAAACCGGAACTATTTCGGTCTGGTTATGACATTCCGGATCTAACCCTTTCATGATCAGAAACAGGGCATTCCAGCCCTGTTTTGCATTAAAATAAGCACAAACTGATTTTTATACTTTTTACTGGTCAAAGGATGAACAAGGAAAAGCGCACACAGATTTTTACCCGGTTTCGGGACGCTAACCCCAACCCAACGACCGAGCTAAACTACAGTACACCTTTTGAACTGCTTGTCGCGGTGATACTGTCTGCCCAGGCCACCGATGTAGGGGTCAACAAAGCCACCGATAAACTTTACCCGGTTGCCAATACCCCTGAGGCAATACTTGCCCTGGGTGTTGATGGCCTGAAGGAGTACATCAAAACCATCGGGTTATTCAATGCCAAGGCAGAAAACGTTATCAAAACCTGTCAGATGCTGATGGATAAACACAATAGCGTGGTACCCGATAACCGGAAAGATCTTGAAGCACTTCCCGGCGTTGGAAGAAAAACGGCTAACGTCGTTTTAAATACCGCCTTTCATCAGCCCACCATGGCGGTGGACACCCATATTTTCCGGGTATCCAACCGAACAGGCATTGCCCCCGGCAAGGATGTTCTGGAAGTGGAAAAACGGCTGGTCAGGCTGGTTCCCAAAGAGTTTCTGATGGATGCCCACCACTGGCTGATCCTCCATGGCCGTTATGTGTGTAAAGCAAGAAAGCCACAATGTGGTAGCTGCATTATTGAAGACCTTTGTGAATTCAAGCAGAAAACGTCTTAGTCTGACTCACTTTAAACAGGGAAATATCCGCTCATGGCATTCCACTATGGCGTAATAGAAGGGCTGTATGATCAGGAAAACCAGTGGTCCTGGGAGTCCAGGAATGCCTATGCCAGCTTTTGTGCAAAGAAAGGTTTCAATTTCTATATCTACGCACCAAAGAATGATCCTTATCTGCGCGAACAATGGGATCAGCCCTGGCCAGAACAGGATTTCCACCACCTGAACACACTGGGTTTGTCGCTTAAACAGAACAATGTGCGTTTTGGTATCGGACTAACGCCGTTTAATGTACTGGAACTGAACCAAAAAAGTCGCCAACAGCTGCAACAGAAAATCGCCAGCATCAATCAACTGAATCCACAGATTCTCTGTATTCTCTTTGATGATTTCAGTAACGACATTGATGACCTGGCAAAAACCCAGGCTGACATTGCCGAATTTATCGCCGCAGAAAGCACCGCGACCCAATTTATTGTCGCAGGCACCTACTACTCAAAAGACCCGTTATTGCAGAGAGTCTATGGCACCATGCCCAAAGGCTACTGGTCTGACCTGGGCCAATACCTGGACCCGCAGTTTGATATTTTCTGGACAGGCGACCACGTTATCTCCCTTGGCTATGACCAGTCAGGCTTGCAGGAAATGACGGACCACTTCCAACGCAAACCCTTCCTCTGGGACAACTACCCGGTCAATGACACCGAATGGCTGAAGCACCGGCTCAGACTCTATACCTTCACCGGCCGCCCATGGCAAATCAGCGACTGGTGCCGTGGCCATGCCGTCAACCCGATGATCCAGCCCTGGCTATCCATGATACCGCTGGCCACTCTGGCTGACCTTTACCAGCAGCAAGACCGGTTTGATGGCCATGCCAGCTTCAGGAAGGCAGTGGTTGATCTTTGCGGCCAATCGCTGGCATCGGCCATCGAAGACAACCTGCTCTATTTTACCGAAGAAGGCACGTTGAACTTTTCCGATTTCACCCGCAAACGCCTGGAAAACACCTTTTCGGCGTTTCAGTCCGACACAGAGCAGCCTTACGTCCGGGAAATTCTCACATGGTTGCAGTCCGGTGAAAAATGCTAGACTGCATTGCAATTGCTGCCAACTATCCGATTTCTTTCCAGAACAATAAATGACCGATTCCCTGACTATGACCTCCAAAACCCTGCAACTGGCCATGGACCTGATCAGCCGCGCTTCCGTCACTCCTGAAGATGCGGGCTGCCAGGAACTGATGATCAGCCGACTTGAGCCACTGGGCTTCAAGGTTGAGCGACTCCGCTTCGGTGAGGTCGATAATATCTGGCTGCGCAGAGGCGACCAGAGCCCGGTGCTCGCCTTTGCCGGACATACCGATGTGGTGCCCACCGGCCCGAAAGGGAAGTGGGACAACCCTCCGTTTCAGCCAGACATCATCGACGGCATGCTGCACGGCCGTGGAGCCGCCGACATGAAAGGCAGCCTTGCCGCCATGGTCACCGCCTGCGAAGACTTTCTGGCAGAACACGCTGACCATAAAGGGTCCATTGCCTTTCTGATTACCAGCGATGAAGAAGGCCCCGCCAAAAACGGTACGGTAAAAGTGGTTGAGCACCTTGAGGCTCGAAACGAGAAAATCGACTGGTGCCTGATTGGCGAGCCATCCAGCACCAACCAGGTGGGAGATGTGGTGAAAAATGGCCGCCGTGGCTCACTCCATGGCCACCTTACGGTCAAAGGTATTCAAGGACATGTCGCCTATCCTCACCTGGCCAGAAACCCGGTACATCAAGTAGCCCCGGCCATTGCCGATCTGACCGGCGAAGTCTGGGATGAAGGCAATGAATTCTTTCCGCCCACCAGCCTCCAGATCTGGCAAATTCAGGCCGGTACCGGTGCCAGCAATATCATTCCCGGCGAGTGCCAGGTGAATTTCAACTTCCGGTTTTCTTCAGAGGTCACGGCTGAGCAGCTTCAGGAAAGAGTCACCGCGATTCTGGACCATCATCAGCTGGAGTACGATATTGACTGGTACCTGAGCGGTCAGCCGTTTTTAACCCACCCTGGGGCCCTGGTCAATGCCGTTCAGCAAGCGATACGGGACGTTACCGGCATGGAGGTGGAGCTATCAACCTCCGGCGGTACCTCCGATGGTCGTTTCATCGCGCCTACTGGTGCCCAGGTGGTAGAGCTTGGCCCGGTTAATGCCACCATCCATAAAGTGAATGAGTGCGTTAACGCGGAAGATCTTGATACCCTGCAGGAAATCTATACGGGTATACTTAAGCATTTGCTAGCTGAAAAGTGACGTTTTTCCAATGAGCAGTCTTGATCCATCAAAAGCTGACGCAACCGAAGTTGACGATATTGAAGTGTATGCCAGCGATCTCTCCCTGGAGGCTATTACCGACTGGCTGAACGATACCTTTGATACCGTTGTGACAGTGAACAGCGGCAAAGTGGTGCATGATATGGAAGTCACCCGCCTGGACAACACCATTCCGGTGATGATTGTTGAAAACGCTGTTGGCAAAGCCTGGACCAGCATCTGGTTTAAAACCACAGGCACCCCCTGGCAGGATGACACCCAGTGCGCAAGAAACCTTCAGGCCTACGGTCAATGCCGGGTTCGCTGTAACTCCGGCCCCTGGCAGGAAGGTGCTGATATGGATGAATGGTGGCAACTGGATGAACACGGCCAGGAAAAGCTGATCAAATGGCCTAACGCCTCATAACCGCGAAGCAGCCTAGGAGCCATACTGTCAAACGGAGCGTGGTTTCTTCCTGATATCGAAGCTCGTAACTTTTGCGCAACACCACGTAATCAGGCTAGAATGCCCGATTAACTCATCAGCGACTTGAGAGCTACCATTGAATCTCAAGCCATGAGGCCTGTACCGGTTTACCGGTACCAGTCTTCTGACGTTTCTTATCTCCTTTACTGACGGATGCAGGCCAAGAGCCAGTTCCATGCTGAAGCCCATTACCCTGAATCGCTATGTTTTTCATAGCCTGAGAAAACTCCTCTCCACGTGGGTGCGTACCACGGTTGAAAACAACAACCCTGAAGCTTTGCACCTGCAGACCGGAAAACCGGTGGTCTATGTTATGCACCAGCGCTCCCTGACGGACCTGATGGTGCTGGAAGGTGAGTGCATAAAAGCAGGTCTGCCCCGCCCTTACAACCCCATTGTCGCTGACCAGCCACAGAGCAAAGCGCATTTTTTTCTTAGCCAGCACGAAGGCCTGATTCTCCAGAGAGAACGGCCAGAGCCCCCGGAACTGCTGGAAGCGCTGGTCAGGCAGGTTGAAGCAAAGCATCAGGATGTCCAGCTCGTTCCCGTTACCATTATCTGGGGACGCTCACCGGAAAAAGAACAGTCCGCCTTTAAACTGCTGTTTGACTGGAACTTCAGCCTTGGCGGACGTTTCCGGAAGTTTCTGGCAACCCTGCTGCACGGCCGACAGACCATGGTGTCTTTCAGCCCTGCCTTATCACTGCAGGAAATCATGGGTGACAGTAACAACCATGCCCGCAGTGTGCGCAAGGTCAACCGGATTCTCCGGGTGCATTTCCGCCAGAAAAAAGCATCGGTTCTGGGGCCGGATCTCTCCCACCGTCGTATGCTGGTCAACAGCCTGATTCATACGCCCAGGATTCAGAAAGCCATTGCAGCTGAAGCTGCGGCTCAGGAAATCACTCTGGTAGAAGCCGAAGCAAAAGCCCGGAAGTATGCCAATGAAATCGCTTCTGACTTCTCCATGCCCGTGATCCGCTTCCTGGATATTATCCTGACCTGGTTCTGGAACAAGCTATACAGCGGCGTAAAAATCAATCATGTCGAGCCCCTGAAGGCGCTGGCACATAGCCATACGATTGTTTATGTGCCCTGCCATCGAAGCCATATCGATTACCTGCTACTGTCGTACGTTCTGTACTATGAAGGTCTGCCACCGCCCCATATTGCTGCGGGCATTAACCTGAATATGCCGTTGGTTGGCACCATTCTGCGCAAGGGCGGTGCCTTTTTCATGCGCAGAACGTTCCGTGGCAACCCGCTTTACAGCATGGTCTTCCATGAATACATGTACACACTGACCAGTAAAGGCTTTGCTACCGAGTATTTCATTGAAGGCGGCCGCTCAAGAACCGGCCGCACCCTGACACCAAAAACCGGCATGCTCTCCATTACCGTCCGCAGTTTCCTGCGTGACCATCGCAAGCCGCTGGCGTTTGTTCCGGTCTATATCGGTTATGAAAAACTGTTGGAAATGGCCAGCTACCTGGGCGAACTCCGGGGTAAAGCCAAGAAAAGTGAGTCACCTCTGGATATAGTTCGCACACTGGCGGCCCTGAGAAATGAGTTTGGCAAGGCGTGGATCACTTTTGGGGAACCACTGGACCTGGGCTCCTTCCTGAATTCACAGGTACCCAACTGGAAAGAAAGCTCAGGTGCCAATGACAAACCGGCATGGCTGGAAAAAACCACCTCAAACCTGGGCGATACGCTGGCTGGCAGAATCAATGCGGCAGCGGTCATCAATCCGGTCAACCTGGTCGCCATTGCCCTGCTTTCCTCACCCAGGCATGCACTGGGTGAAGAGGAGCTGATTCGCCAGCTGGATGGCTATACACGTCTACTGTCCATGGTTCCCTACAGTGACCGGACAGCAATGACCGATCTGGATGCCCGCAGCATGATTCACTATGTGGAAAACCTGCAGCTGATCCAGAGAAAGACCGATGCGCTGGGCGATATCATCAGCATGGATGAGAAAACAGCCATTGCCATGACCTATTATCGCAACAATGTGCTGCATATTTTTGCCATCCCGTCCCTGATCAGCTGTTTCTTTGTGAACTGTGCCAGCATCACCAGAAAAGAGATTCTGCGCATCAGTGCGGTTCTCTACCCTTACCTGCAGGCAGAACTGTTCCTGCAATGGACGCAACACGAAGCGCTGGCCGTGGTGCAAAAATGGCTGGATTGTCTGGTTGCAGAAGGACTGATTACCCATGGTCAGGATGATGATGGCGAAGCGTGTTATTTCCAGCCGGACCCTGCCACCGCCGAATACATCATGTTGAATGTTTTCTCACGCTCCATTGTCCAGACACTGGAACGCTTCTATATGGTGATCAGCCTGCTCCTGCGCAATGGCAGTGGCAATATTGAAGCAGAAGCCCTGGAACATCAGAGTGGGGTGCTGGCACAGCGCCTGTCGATCATTCATGGTCTTAATGCGCCGGAGTTTTTTGATAAATCACTGTTCCGTGGCTTTATTGCCCAGATGCGCTATCACGGTGTATTGGAGATCACGCAAACCAATAAACTGGTGTTTGGCGATGATATTCAGAAAGTGGCTGATCAGGCGCACACCCTGTTAACCACTGAAATACGACACAGTATCAACCAGACCAGTCGATACGGAGTCAGTAACGGTCCGGGGGAAAAATCCACACCCTGAACAGCGGGTAAAACGCACGATAACCGTGGTCACACCATGACCACGGTTATCATTAGATCTGATTACCCGGAAAATGCCTTCAGGGCATAGATATCATAGCGGCAGGCTTTCCCTTCCAGCCGGTAGGTGGGAGCCTGGCCATTAAGATCCGGTGCCAGCCTTGGCCTTTTCACAACAACGCGATACCGTGCAAGATCCAGTGCCGGTTGCAGCAACTGATCCGCATCCGGATCATCCCCCAGCAGATCCTGAAACAGCCGCATCTCTTTTTTGACCAAGGCCGACTTTTCCCGATGAGGAAACATCGGATCCAGATAAACAACATCGTACTTATTGTCCGATGCCTGCATCAGCTCAATGGCATTACCGGGCAAAAGCGACATCTGTTGTGCAATGGGCGCAACATCACTATCGCCGAGTGCCCGGCGCAAACCATCTGCCAAAAGGGCTGCCACCACCGGTGACCGTTCAATCAGGGTGACATTGCACCCCAGGCTGCCCAGCACAAACGCATCCCGACCCAATCCACCGGTTGCATCGAGCACCGATGGTTTGACGCCTTTATTCAGACCCACGGCCTTGGCGATATCCTGCCCTTTGCCACCACCAAACTTGCGTCGATGCCCTGCCTTGCCACCGACAAAATCAACGACAATCGGCTTCTCTTTCGATCCCGCACGCTGAACCGCCAGCGCTCCGGATGCATCAAAAGCCACCAGAGCGCCTTCATCAACGTCTTGAAGACGGTGACTAAAGCCGGTATTCAGCTGTGCGGCAAGGCCTTCAAGCAAAGCCTGAATGGCAGGGTGATCAGAAGCAAGAAGAAATAGCGGGGTAGACATCTGTGCAAAAGAAATAAGCCATGGGGTGGCAGAATCTAACACCTCCAGAGCAGCCGTTGCAATCTATGCACATCAGCGATATGTTCCGGGAGCCTGTGCAGGTTCACTCAGTCATAGGTTTTTACCGCTATTTCATACAGCAACGATGGATTTCCCATAACCTTGTTGCTATCTTCCGCAGCTTCATTTTCATCAACCTGATGACTGGGGGTGTAGCGACTCCGTTGAGTCACTACTGATTATTGAAAAAATGCCATCGAAGAGTAACTGGCTCCAACTGACCGGAGTACCAGGAAGCTCACCCATGGCTTGCTGTAAGGATTCACCATGATCAGACATCTGGGGAAATCTGTATCCACTCTTGTAATCGCTGCTTCTCTCACCATAGCGCCTGCATTTGCCACAACGGCCAATGAAGGACAGAGAACGCTTAATATCTACAACTGGTCGGATTATATCGCCGAAGACACCATAGCCAACTTTGAAAAAGAGACTGGTATCAAGGTTCATTACGATGTCTTTGACAGCAATGAAGTCCTGGAAGCCAAATTGCTTTCAGGAAAAACCGGCTATGACATCGTCGCACCATCAGCAGACTTTCTGCTTCACCAGATCAAAGCCGGGGTATACCAGCCGCTGGATAAAGAAAAGCTGCCCAACTGGAAGCACCTGGACGCTGAGTTGATGATCTTGATGGAAACCTACGACCCGGATAACCGGTACTCGTTTCCCTATCTGTGGGGCACCACGGGCATCGGTTATAACCCGGAGCGGGTGAAAGCGCAGTTGGGGAAAGATGCTCCCATCAACAGCTGGAGCCTGATCTTTGATGAAAAGTATATCAGCAAGCTCAGTCAGTGTGGTGTTGCGTTCCTGAATGCACCAACCGATGTGATTCCAGCGGCACTGAGTTATCTGGGACTTGACCCGAACTCGACCAACAGAGCGGATTACGCCAAAGCCGAAGCACTGCTGATGAAAGTTCGTCCCTACGTCACTTACTTTCACTCTTCCCGCTCAATTTCCGACCTGGCCAATGGTGATATCTGTGTCGCCATGGGCTGGTCCGGGGATATTCTGCAGGCAGCAGACCGTGCTGATGAAGCGGACAATGGTGTAACCGTAAAGTATATGATCCCTGATGAAGGTGCTGGCCTGTGGTTTGACACCGTAGCCATTCCACAGGATGCCAGAAACCCTGAAGAGGCCCATATCTTTCTGAACTACCTGCTGCGTCCGGATGTGATCGCCAACATCACTGACTATGTGGCTTATGCCAACCCGAATAAATCCGCCACAACATTAGTGGACGACGATATTCGTGAGAACCCTGGCATCTATCCAACCGCTGAGGCAAAAAAACGGTTATTTGTCTTTAAGGTTCTGCCTTCCAGAATTAACCGTCAGGTCAACCGCCTGTTTACCAAACTGACATCCGGTCAATAAAAGCGGCAAGGGCAAGAAAGAGTGTACTCTTCCTTGCCCTTGACATATCACAGCATCGATATGATGGATCGGAACACGGACCCGGAGAGGCCAGCATAGTCCGTTAGAAAGAAGCCAAAGCCCCAGTTAATAATTGCAGTCACGGAAGACCTCCTGTTTATGAAAACAAAAACATGAAAACATGGTGTCGCCCGCTAATAGACAAAGGAACATCCATTTTGTTCACTTCATCATCAAAATTATTTCACATCAGCCAACCAAAAAACGCTGACTGACGTAAATCCATCAGCCTCCCAGAGAATCTTCAAGCTCTGCTTTCCAGATGGCCATGGCCAATGCCGGTACACGAAGGACTTTTGGCGTTGGTATCCACTTGTGGCGAATGCGGGAAAACACATCAAATCGCTCAGACATCCCCGCCATTGCTTCCGCAACCACACGCCCGGCAATATTGGTCAGTGCTACACCATGCCCCGTATAGCCATGTGCCGTGTAAATATCATTTCCAAGATGCTCAATATGCGGCATATATTCCCGGGTAACCGCAAACAAACCACCCCAGTGATACTCCATTTTCACATCATCAAGCTGTGGAAAGACCTTCAGCATCCGCTGACGCAGGCGCTCTTTGGAGTCACTGTATTCGCCATTGAACGGATGATTAACGCCACCAAACAGAATTCGGCCATCGGCAGTAGGACGGAAATAGTCAAGACTGTTGTTTAAGTCAGACATGGCCATTTTGTTGCTAATAGGCTGTCGTTTACCCAACGGTTCGGTAACGGCAATATACGAGGCCACCGGCAATACTTTGCTTTCCGCTTTCCGGTTAAGACCGTCGATGTAAGCGTTACAGGCCAGCAGAACCTGCTTCGCCTTGACACTGCCCTGCTCCGTCAGTATCCGGTTTGGACTGCCTTTGACCAGTTTGATCGCCTTGCTCTGCTCGAATACGCGAGTGCCCAGCTCGATCGCTGCGCGGGCCAGGCCCAGGGTGTAGTTGAGGGGGTGCATGTGGCCACTGTTGGTATCGAACAGTCCACCGAGGTACTTCTCGGTTGAGGTCACTTTCCGGATTTTGTCCCGATCCCACCAGGTAACGCTGGGGTAGTTATAACGGGTCTGCTTCAGCTCCAGCCAGGACTTCAGCTCTTTTACCTGACTTGGCTTGATGGCCAATTCGATATAGTTCTGCTGGAAATCACAGTCGATATTGAACTCACGGATACGATCACGAACGATATCCAGCGACTCACAGGAGAGATCCCACAACTGCTTTCCCCACTGCGGACCAAAGGTTTCATCCACCTCACGCAGCCCCAGACAGTAGCCCGCCAGACACTGTCCGCCATTGCGCCCGGAAGCGGCCCAGGAAATACGACCAGATTCCAGCAGCACCACATCAAAGCCCCGCTTGCGCAGTTCAATGGCCGCATTAAATCCGGTCATGCCTCCACCGATGATGCACACATCCGCGGTGATGTCTCCACTCAGCACCGGCTGAAGTTCCAGTGAATGCCCGGTGACCTGATAATAGGAATCGATATATTCGCCAGCTTGGCTCATTCCAGTTGCCCACTCATTGTCAAAAAACTGAACGTCAATAACGCAGAGCCCTGAGCGATGCAAACCAACCATTACACACTCATCGTCAGTCTCTGATTATGGCAGTATGGCTTGATCACCATAAGCGGCGTGGATTATCAGGCGGATATACGATGCTGGCAATAAGTACCCGACTGCATAAAACGGTAATTATCCTACGCATGGAACGAGACACTCTCGATCTGACTGGCAATAACGCCCGGAAACTGCGCTTGTCCCGCCCATAACCGAACCCGAATATACGTGACCTTAATTTCCACTTCCCCCCCCCGGCCTCTGCCGCTACGATATCGCCAGCCAAGGTCATAAACACATGAATTATTTATGGTTTCAATAAAAGATGTTGCCAGGGAAGCTAATGTTTCTACGGCAACCGTTTCACGGGTAGTCAATCGCTCCCCCAACACCAGTAACGAAGTGGTGCAACGGGTCTGGCAAACCATTCGAAAGCTGGGTTATCGTCCGGTGATTGGACGACAGTCGGCAACCACTATCGGTGCGGTGGTGTCTGATGTTTCAGAACCCTTCTTTGGCCAGATGTTGAAAGGCATTGATCAGGTTGCCAGAAACCACAACAAACAGCTGTTGATCCACAATGGCCACTACAGCGAACCAACCGAGCATCAGGCTATTGAGCGACTGATCGGTCACTGCGAGTCGGCCATTGTACACAGCAAATGGTTGTCCGATGAAACACTGATAGACTTTGCCAGCCAAATCCCCGGTTTAGTGCTGATTAATCGTTACATTGAGCCCATTGCTGAGCGCTGCATCGCTCTGGACAATGTTCAGGGAGGCTACATTGCTACCCGACATCTTCTGAATAAAGGTCATCAACAGATTGGCTATTTATGTTCAGACCAATTTATCGATGACGCGCAAGATCGTCTTAAAGGTCACCACAAAGCCATGGCAGAAGCGGACATTCCTGTTGATGAACGTTATATTGCCGCCTGCCCACCCACCGAAAATGGCGGGCGACTGGGGGTTTATGACTTACTGGCAAAAGACTTACCACTGACAGCCATTATCACCTACAACGATATCATGGCCGCTGGCGCGCTGTTTGGCCTGCAGGAAAACGGCCTGCACTGTCCGCAGGACATCTCTGTCGTTGGCTATGATGATCTGGTCATTGCCCGTTATCTGCACCCGAAACTGTCCACTGTCCGTTACCCCATTGCCGTTATGGCTGAACAGGCGGCACGACTGGCCATCAGCCTGAGCGATAAGAACAGGGCAAAGGTAACAGGCCAGATAATGATGCCGACTTTTGTTGAACGCAGCAGTGTGCAAGCACTAAACCGGTATCAACAAACAGACTGACACCAGAAAATGTAACAGTTACATAAGTTTGAGCTGGATCAACACTTTTTCCCGCCTTCACAGATAAGATACATCCTGTTGAAGTATGAAAATTCTGGATAACTGTCGTCAATAATCTCACCACCAGGTGAAATGATCTGTGACTCCAGAGACAGGAAAATGATGTAGCCAACCTATGAGTAAATTCATGCAGCGCGACTGGGAAAGCCCACAAATCACCGCACGCAGCCGACTGGCAAGCCATACCCCTATGAGCAGCTGGCGCAGTGAGCCACAATCTCTGGCAGACCATGCAAGTGATTCGGTATTAAGTCTGGATGGCCAGTGGGCTTTTGCACTGTATGACTCTCCGGAACAAGTCCCTGAAACATTTTCAAGGGAGGGATCCGACCCGACACAGACCATTACCGTTCCCGGTAACTGGCAGCTACAGGGCTTCGATAAGCCCATCTATACCAACGTCAAGTATCCGTTCCCCTGCAACCCGCCCCGGGTGCCTGTGACGAACCCGACTGGCTGCTACTCCACCACATTCACCCTGCCTGAGCAGTGGCAGGAAGATAGCCAGACCCGGGTGATCTTTGATGGCGTAAACAGTGCCTTCTATCTCTGGTGTAACGGCAAGTCCGTGGGCTATTCACAGGACAGCCGACTGGCCGCCGAGTTCGATTTGACACCATACCTTCAAGCCGGAGAGAACCGGTTATGCGCGATGGTTATCCGCTGGTCCGATGGCAGCTACCTGGAAGATCAGGATATGTGGTGGCTAAGCGGCATTTATCGTTCAGTCCGCTTGCTCAATAAGCCACACCAGCGTCTGGTGGATATTCGCGTAACACCTGATCTTGATGACCGCTACGAACACGGCAAACTCACCATTGTTGCCGACACCAGGAATGCCGATGACCTGGCCATTCGGGCGACGCTGTATTTGGCTAACGACGTCATTGCCACCACCACATCCGCCGTTGGGACCGCACCGATGGACGAAAAAGGCGGGTATAACGATCGCACCTGCCTGCAACTGGATATCAACCATCCGCAAAAGTGGAGCGCAGAGGCACCCAACCTCTATCGCGTTGTGGTCACGCTGACGGATCCGCAAACAAACAGCGATATTGAAAGCGAAGCCTACGACGTTGGATTCCGTAAGGTAGAAATCAAAGATGGCCTGCTGCAATTAAATGGTCAGCCACTAATGATTCGTGGTGTGAACAAGCACGAGCACAACCCGGCGACCGGTCATTTTGAAACGGTAGACGATGTTCGTGAACACCTGATACTGATGAAACAGCATAATTTCAATGCTGTGCGCTGTTCACACTATCCGCACCAACCGGCATTCTATCAGCTGTGTGACCGCCTGGGCCTCTATGTGGTTGACGAAGCCAATATTGAAACCCACGGCATGACCCCCATGCGCAAACTGGCCGACGACCCGATGTGGGCCAATGCGTTCCTGGAGCGGATGATGCGCATGGTGGCGCGGGACTTTAACCACCCATCCATCATCATCTGGTCACTGGGTAATGAATCAGGCTACGGTGCCGCCCATGATGCCATGTACCAATGGACCAAACGGACCGACCCGTCTCGCCCGATACAGTATGAAGGTGGTTGTTCCGATACCCCCGCAACAGACATCATCTGCCCAATGTATGGTCGTACTGATGAGGATCAGCCACAGCAGTTCCTGGGCAAAAACAAATGGGCATTGACCAAGTGGGTCGGCATGCCCAACGAAACCCGGCCAATTATCCTGTGTGAATATGCCCATGCCATGGGCAACAGTCTGGGCGGTTTTGCCGAGTATTGGGATGCGTTCAGAAAGCACCCCCGCCTGCAAGGTGGTTTCATCTGGGACTGGGTGGACCAGGGACTGGACAAGTTCGACGACAATGGTCAGCATTTCTGGGCATACGGCGGTGATTTTGGTGACAAGATCAACGATCGCCAGTTTTGCATCAATGGGCTGGTATTCCCGGATAAAACACCGCACCCGGCACTGTTTGAAGCCAAAAGAGCACAGCAGCCGTTTACTTTCGAATTAGTGGCAACCCGACCACTCACCGTGAAAGTCACCAGCGAAGCCTGCTTCTGCGCCACCGACAACCATCAACTGGTGTGGCAGCTAATGGCGGGCGAAGAAGCTCTGGTTGCTGGCGAAGTCACGCTGAATATTGCGCCCCACTCCTCAGAACTGCTGGTACTGTCTGAGCAGTCACTGACCATCAGCGGCAAACTGCCACGACTGGATCTCTCTATTATCCAGCCTGAAGCAACCGACTGGTCCGAAGCCGGCCACGAAGTCGCACGCCAACAGTTTATGTTGACGGGATCGCTGACCCATCAAGCGGTTACTCCTCGCTTGCCAACCTCTGCGGTCATCAATGAGGCCGACAGCAGCTTTATCGTCAATGCGGCAGAAAACAGCTGGACGATTGATCGTAACATTGGCCAGCTGGTGAGCTGGGTAAAAGACGGTAAAGAACAACTGCTTACCCCGTTGGCAGACAATTTCTACCGGGCACCGTTGGACAACGATATTGGTGTCAGCGAAGTTGACCGTCCGGACCCTAATGCCTGGATGCCACGCTGGGAGCGGGCCGGATTAAACAACCTGCAACACCGCTGCCTGCTGGTTGAATGTGATGCCAAGAAAGGGCTTGTTCTGGCTCACCATGGCTATTTCCACCCGGAACAACCGGAAAAAGAGATTCTGCGCAGCGTATGGACCTATCATTTTGCCGCCAACGGCAGTGCCCGTATCGATATTGAGGTCACTGTTGATGGTGATATGCCGCCTATGCCCCGCATCGGTGCCTGCCTGAGACTGAAGGAACAACCGGCACAAGTGAACTGGTTTGGCCGTGGGCCCCACGAAAACTATCCGGACCGCAAGTTAAGCGCGGATATCGGACACTGGGAGCAGTCCCTCAAGGCCATGCACACGCCTTACATTTTCCCAAGCGACAATGGTCTGCGGTGCGATACCCAGGCGCTGATGCTGGGCGATATCCGGGTAACAGGACAGTTCCATTTCAGTGTCAGCCCATACGGCCAGGCACAATTGGCAAGGGCAACACATACCCACGAGCTTCAGGAAGAAGAAGGCATTTTTGTCTATCTGGATGGCTTCCACATGGGTATTGGTGGTGATGATTCCTGGACGCCGAGCGTTCGCCCTGAGTACCTGTTGACTCAACCGATGTACCAGTGGTCGTTCGAACTGTCGTGATCACACGTTCATAACCCTGAATCCACAGTGATACGGGGTTATGACCAGCAAGCTTTGAAACACCCTGAGACGGTTAATGGTTCAGAATTAACCATCTGCCGGGATTCACTACATTTTATTGCTGCTGCTAAACAGGGGGGTTAACGATTCATTCAATGGAGGGTTAATTCAGATGCAATTCTCAGGTATCTTCCTGTTCCCCTGGATTGCTAAAGTAGTCAATCGTCGTTTGATGTGGCCCCTGGCCTGCGGCTTTCCGATTCTGTGCAGCTCCGTACTCTACTTTTCCAGCGTGATTGCCCCGGAAAGCGCCATTCTGGTAGGTCTGGCCGGTGCTGCTCTGAAATTTGGCAACGGTCTGTTCAATGGTCTCTCTACGGTTATGCTGGCTGATCTGGTGGACTACGGCGAAGCCAAAACCGGCTTGCGCAGCGAGAGCATTATCTTTTCAGTGCAAACCATGCTGGTGAAATGTGCCGGTGCCATGGCAGGTTTCCTGATTGGTTTTGGTCTGACGTTTATCGGCTATGTGCCCAACGTTGTTCAGACACCGGAAACCATTGTCGGACTGAAAGTACTGATGATCCTGATTCCCGCAGTACTGATTGCCCTGAGCGCCATCATCTATAAAAAGACTTATCGTCTGGATGCCCGCCTCAGCAAGGATGAAAGTGCTGTAGCTGCTAGTGTCTGAAGACCGGTAGTTCACAAATAACCTGTTTTTGTGCCCCCCTTATGTGGGGGTATTTTTGTTGAATAGTCAGAACCATTTCTTACGAGCACATTGTGATGAGCAAACCGTTAATTCACCTTTTCACAGACACCACCAGCCTGGTGATCAAGGCAGGCACATCCCTTCCGGGGTATTACTGCGCTGTTTGGTCATATGGGGGTAGAGCTGGACCCGGCCAGTGCTTCAGAGGAAGAGAAGCGCTCCTTTGCCAAATACATTGCCCTGCACAAGTCCTTAAGACACCTGTTGCATACCGGTGATCATTTCCGCTGCGACACCGCCCATAAAGCGTCACAGGGCTGGGGAGTTGTTATACCAACTCCACCTTCTAAATATGAACTGCGCAGCCATTTTGAACCGCTGGATCTTCGTTGGAATTCCTCGCAATAGCCCTGCTATTACTCGTCATTCCGCCTTGCCCAGCGGTCCAAAATGACTTGCTCGTTATCATATTTAGAAGGTGGAATTGGTATTAGCACCGATAAGCAGGAAGCCGTGGTGATGTTCGCCCAGCTGGATATGCCTGAGTATGCCATGTCCGCCACTGTGCAAATTCCCGGCCTGGACCCGGAAAAAGACTATAAGGTTCAGGTATTGGAAAAAAGTTCTTCCGATATTTACATGAAACAGTGTCCGCCCTGGATGACAGAGCCTGCCATTATGAGCGCCGCCCTGCTTGAACAGGTAGGTCTGATGATGCCAGTGATGCAGCCGGAAAGTGCACTGCTGATTAAGATTACGCAGGTTTAAAGTTAATACGATAACTGGCAACGTCCCGGGTTTTCAGATTTTGTCTGGAAACCCGAGTTTTTCAGCACCATAAAGTTTGTCACCGAATCCCCAAAAAACAGCCTGGGTTTCTGGCAAAACTGCAACTCTGGCAAAAGCACAACTCTGGCAAAAACACAATGATCTCTCTATTATCCGTACTCAATTAAAAAGCATGGATAAAATTAAAAGTCAGCTTATGCCAATTCTTTCATTTCTTCTCGGAGTGCTCCTGACGTGGCTGTTTATGTCAGGCCTGATGGCTCAGGGTCTGGCACTGTTGATACGTATCTGGTGGCCATCGTCAAGCCGCGAGCGCGAGTTGAAGGTTGATCAGTGGCTGTTGAATAACCCGTTACAGCCCTCCTCCGGCTGGCGCTTGCTGGGTTACTGGAGAGACACGTCCCAATACCGGCAGGCCTGCTCGGAAATGGCGGGGTTACTGGCCGACAAAGTCTGTCTATCCAGTCAGGATGAAGTCCTTGATGTCGCTTTCACCAGCCATGATCAGTTGCTGGTCTGGCTGGATTATTACCAGGTTCAGCACCTGACGGCAATCGCCAGTGATGAGCAACAGATGGCCCAGGCACTGGAACATTGCGGGCATTTCAATACGCTTAAACTGGTGCGGGGGGGTGACAAGTCACTGGCAGAACGGCCAGAGAATAGCTGCGACAAGTTAATCGGCCTGGACTGCGTTTACCATCTGGAGTCCCGCTCTCATTTTTTCAGCCATGCCAGGAAAGCACTAAGGCCGGGAGGCACTCTGGTGTTTACCGATATGGTGCTGGCCCGGCCATTTCAGGACCGCCGGGAACAGCGCCTGGTAAACAAGCTTGGTCGTATATCAGGACTCCTGGTTGAAGATATGCCCGTCAAAGAGACCTACGAAAACCTGCTTAACCAGCATGGGTTTGAGCAGGTTGAGATTCTGGATATTACCGATGATGTCCTTTCCGGTTTCTGTTTCTGGTTTGGCCAACACTACCAGAGCCTTTCAGCATTCACACGTTCCAAGATGTGGATCAGGCTGCGACTGCAAGTCTGGTTTATTCGCTGGATGCTTCACCGGGAGCAACTGCGCTATCTGATGATTATTGCCCGCTGACAGGCTCATATAGTTTATCCGCAGCTTTTGTGGATAAACTTGTGACAACATTCGGGATAGTTCACAAACACCTGTCAATTCAGGCCACCCGGACAGATTGATTAAAAAATAATCAGACCGGCCTACTGGTATCCGTTCAAGTCTGTTTATTCACGGACAATAAACGAATCTTCTTAATAATGACCCGATCCCGTGTTATGACAAAATCACTGCTCTGGGTATACAGCTTGATTTCTGCATCCACTGCTTCGCGAAGTTTCACCCGACCTGCTGCCTGCCCCTGAAGGTTAATGCGGGTAGCACCGGGCTTAATCTTCTCAAGGTAGCGTTCCATGGACGTAAAAAACCGCAGTGCAACCGGAATAATGTGTGCAGGCAGCAGGTTTGCCTCTGCCATCTCCTTGTGAATACCAATCTTAAGGGGCCTTGGATCCGAAACATTGAAGGCACCGGGCCAGATAATTCGCACCAGACGCAGCGCCTCAGAGTTCATTACGTCGCTTTCCGGCCGGTTATGCAGCCTCTCAAGAATTTTCCTGCCCTCTTCCGGAAGCGCTTGATTCATAGGGGAACCGGAAACATCCTGTTCAGAGGCCAACTGCTGTTCCTGCTTCTGGATGCCCTGGTCAGAAATATTACTGTCTTCTGCTGTCATCGACTGCCTTGCCCAAATAACACTCGGCATCCCGGGAAAATGCTACCACTCCCCTGAGATGCCCTTGAAAACCAACACCAAACCAGCCTGAGCCAGCGGGAGCACTATAATGACGGATTCAGCCCCGCCATAAAAGTGTAATTTATCAACAAACCGTACCAATCATAAGACAAGTACTGAAGAACAGGTCATTTTGGGCGACAGCAGACGAATGTTGAGCAAGTACGTGAATCAGAAGGGGCATAACCGGTTCTTTCTGCCCCCTTTGTGGCAGGCAATAAAAAAGGCAGTACCGTAAAGCACTGCCTTTTATATGGATCGCCCAAATAAAAACTGAGTTTTACAGAGGACGGATATCTTCAGCCTGCAGACCTTTCTGGCCCTGAGTAACACGAAACTCAACGCGCTGGCCTTCAGTCAGGGTTTTGAAGCCTTCGGTAGCAATCTGACGGAAGTGGGCAAACACGTCAGGTCCACCGTTTTCCTGGCTGATAAAACCGAAACCTTTCTCGTCATTAAACCACTTAACGGTTCCTGTAGAGGTAGACATACTCATATCCTGATATTCAAACACTATAGGGTGACTTTGTGGGCAAAGCCGTTTAGCTAGAAGTTTTATTTTTGTTTATGAAGGATATGCAGAGAGACTACGCTCGGAACATCAAATCTTTTCATAAAAAAACTAATATCACTTTTAACGGTCCCTATCATACAGACTCTCGTCAGAAAACTCATCAGTGATTACCTTATCTTGAAATAATTCCTGCCTCCATGAACCGGACAGCAGTGAGTAGTCGTAGCGTACACCTAAGGAATTTCAGGTACAGAATGGAACTCTACAGCACATCAGTAGTCGCTGCTCTGGGCAGCGAGTGATAGAACCTGTTGTGCCTTGCATAGTAACTGCCCACTAAACCAAAAATATACGATTCCATTGGCCAACTACTTAATGGCCACTTTGGAGAGGGCAAACAGGGCGTTTCAAGGCATGTTTTTTTACACCAGCTGTATCGGTGTCAGTTTCATCGAGTCAACGACTAATGCTGAAAGGGGGAACTTTTATACGAATCAGTGGTCTTTGGCTGTAATTCAACAGTTCAATAATTCTAATGGACACATTCAATCTGAACCTGGATCCCGATCTTTTTTATGCCAATTTACAGGGTTTTCCAGATGAATTTTTAACACTAAACGACATTTTCAGCTCATCGCCATGCATGGCTGGTTATTCTGTACACAGGCATGACTCACCCCTTGACGAATATTTCAATCAGGAAGTCACAAACCAGGAGCCACCTTCTCCACGGTCACTGAATGACTTTTCAATTTCTCATTTACCATTTGCTGAAAATGCATCAGCTCATTTTTCTCAGCCACCACCCCGTCCGGTTGCTGTGGTTCGCCCATTGAATAAAAACACAGAACAGCCAGGGCATACCGTAACTTCTGGATTTACAGGCACTGAATCTTCCAGTTCTGATGAACCTCAGCCACCTGCGCCTGAAGTGGCCAGTGCTTCTGAAAAACGCAAGACGAACAAAGCCAAATACCAGGCCAAATACAAAGCATCCGAAAAAGGCAAGTTGAGCAGAGCCAGATACTTCAGATCCGAAAAAGGCAAGGCGTCCAAAGCCAGATACACTTCATCCGATCAAGGCCGGGCGAACAACGCCAGGTACAACTTATCCGATGAAGTCAAGGCAAATAGAGCCAAAAGGCACGCCAGGCATGCTACATCCGCTAAACGCAAAACGTACCTGGCCAAATACGAAGCATCCGATAAAGCCAAGGCATACAAAGCCATCAGAAATGCCAGATCAAACGCCTATACATCTGCCATAAGAAAAGGCTTCAGCGAAACATTGGCCAGGGAGAAAGGAGAGTTGGCAGCTAAGGCCAAAAGAGCAGAATTATCATCAGTGCTGCCTCTTGCCACTGTTAATTAGACTGGCTGAAGGAATATTTGTACCGAATTCACCTTCTCAACATGAACTGTCCAGACAGGGTTTTATTCTGAAAGCAAACGCATCAACCTACTCCCGCCCAAAGCCTGCTGGCCGTGTTGCCCAGCCAGCTGGTTCCAGGGGGATTCCTGATCGCTCAAGAAGTACATTTAACGGTAAAAGAGTCTCAAACCATCCGTCTTATAGAGGTAGAGCTCCCACCCTGGATGTCGGCAAACGTGTTGAGGACGCCTTTTGGGATAAAAACCCATTAAAGGAACGTCACATCTCCTCGGCCGCTGTGCTTGGCACCTATAGAAATGATAAAACGTCTCTCAGAGGTGGCTTCTTTCTGCAAAAGCTCTGCTTACAGAACATTCTACACGGCAATAAAAAAGTGTCCCCGGACCAGGTCATTCAGGAATTCAATCGGAAACCAGATGGTAACAAGCAGTGCAGATTAGCGATGGTCCGCTTCAAAGCGGAATGTTGCCTGAGGGGCCTGCTGTTAAATGGACGACAGGTCTCACCGGATACGGTGATTAATGATTTTAAGGCAGTCAGGGCTCCACTGGAGCTGGCGCGCTTTAGGGCAGAATGTTGCCTCAGGGGATTGCTGTTGAATGACCAGCTGGTCACAACGGACGATGTGGTTGAGCATTTCCCGGCTAGTCCGGAGGGCAAATTGGGGATGGCCCGGTTTAAGGAACAATGCTGCCTGATGGGCAAGTTAGTGAATGGCCGTAAGGTCACACCGGATACGGTAGTTAAGGGTTATCAGGCCACCAAAGCAACACTTGAGCTGGGGCGCTTTATTGAACAATGCTGCATCAGAGGGCTGCCACTCAATGGCCAGCGAGTCACACCAGCTACGGTGGTCAGGGAATATCAGTCAGCCGGAGCCTACCTGGAGCTGGCACGCTTCAAAGCGAATTGTTGCCTGAAGGGCTTGCCGTTGAGTGGCCAGCAGGTCTCACCGGATACGGTAGTTAAGGATTGTCAGGTAGCCAATGCAACATTGACGCTGGCACGCTTTAAGGAAGAATGTTGCCTGAGAGGCCTGGCGTTGAATGGCCAGAAGGTTACACCGGAGGCGGTGGTTGAGGATTTTCAGAAAGCCGGAACCACACTGGAGCAGTCCCGTTTCAAAGCGGAATGTTGCCTGAGGGGCCTGTTATTGAACGGCCAGCAGATAACACCGGATGAGGTGGTCAGGGATTATCAGGCAGCCGGTGCAACTCTGGAGCTCGCCCGTTTCAAAGCGGAATGCTGCCTGAGGGGCCTGGAGTTAAACGGCCAGCAGGTTGCACCGGATGCGGTGATCACGGTTTTCCCTGACAGTCCCGAAGGCAAATTGGGCAGAGCAATCTTCAGGGTACAATGTTGTCTGAGAGGGCTGCTGGTGAATGGCCAGCAGGTCAGACCGGATTCGGTGGTTAAGGATTTCCCGGATAGTCCGGAAGGCAAACTGGGAATAGCGCGCTTTAAGGAAGAATGTTGCCTGACAGGCCTGGCGTTGAATGGCCAGAAGGCGACACCGGATGCAGTGGTTAAGGCTTTCCCGGATACGACAGAAGGCAGACTGGGAATAGCGCGCTTTATGCAGGAATGCTGCCAGAGGAGACTGGTATTGAATGGCCAGCAGGTGACACCGGATGCTGTGGTTAAGGCTTTCCCGAATAGTTCAGAAGGCAGGCTGGGAATAGCGCGCTTTAAGCAGGAATGCTGCCTGAGGAAACTGGTACTGAATGGCCAGCTGGTTACCCCGGATGAGGTGTATAAGAATTTTCAGACGGCCAAAGCGACACTTGAGATCGCACGCTTCAAAGAAGAATGTTGCCTGAAGGGGCTGCTATTGAATGGCCAGCAGGTAACACCGGAGACGGTGGTTAAGGATTATGAACGTGGTGGCTGGTTGCTCGAAAGAGCTATTTTTTATTCTCTACTGGCATTGCATGCCAGAGAGTTGAATGGCAACTATCTGGATAACCAGAAAGTGCTAGAAGCATTTAATGAAGTACCTGGCGATCATTCTTCACGACAAACGATGTATCTGATTCAAAGGCTGAATCAATCCCAGGGATATGATGAAACCAGCGAAGCTCAGGATATCATTCAAAAAGCCTGGCAACTATTAAACAACGTATCGCTCAAAGATGAGCAACATCGGCTGCAATGTATCTTGAAATTCATGGCTATGCAGAATGAATTGACTATCGATCATCAGGAAGTGTCAGCAGAACAGGTGTTGCAATCCATCAAAAAACTGAGGAACTCATTTCAGAATTCACGCGTACATTTCTTCTTCCTGGCACACTGCTATATCACGAGGCAGTCTATTGATGGACTGAAAGTCCATAAGGACCAGGTACTTGGCTGTCTTCAGAGTTTTCCGGAAGGAAGCAAACTGCGCCATGATCTAGGCTTCTGGTTTGAACAATACAGCTACGAAGCCCATTGTGTAAAAAACACCGGACATCGACATAGAGATAACCTCCCCGACCTGATTCCCAATATAGAGAACGCCGGCCGAACAACGAAATACCGGGGTGAAACAGACCATACGTGTGCCACCCAGGGCATTACCACCAATGGGGCACAAACTCTGAAGCAATGGTCAACAACTGGCAGAGCGGATTTCCCGGAAAATCCGGTTCTGCGGTTAAATGCGCTAACACTGAAAACACTGGAGATTATTCAGGAAATCAATGTTTCTTATAACAATACCCCCATTCTGATTACCGGTTCTTATGCGCGTTATTTACAGGACCACTGCTCATTATTTAATGATATTGACATTATCTGCTCAACAGAGGAGCCCGCCAGAATACTCTTTGCAAAGCTAGAGGCACTGAACACCACAGACTCAGACATTCCCAAAAGCATCACCATCTGGCAACTCCCGGGGTGTCCGGAGATTAAACTACCAAAAACCTACAATATTCATCTCAGGGACGCGGATCTGTGTATGAAAACCATGGGGCTTCAGGTCAGTGTGGACGCCCGATTAACCCATGAAAATACCGAACCATTGGCCGTCCGCGTTCCTGGTGTTGCGAGGCCGGTACTGTGTTTGTCGTTTGCTGATGAAACAAAGTTACTGAACGATACGCTGGAATACCTCGCTGAAAACCTGGATCCGCTGACCAGGCAACTACAAAGAGGGGCAGTATTTGACCTGCAACGAACCATTCTTTTTAACGACCCCCAAAATATCGAGGAGCGTATTTATGGCTTGCTTATTCGCTCTCTGCTTACCCTGAATAAAGCCAGGCAGTTTATCGATCTGCACTCTGAAGGCAAACCCGGAACACCTGACTGTCTGCCTGAATATCGTCAAGTACAACAACAACGCCTGCACACGCTTACGGCACTTCTTCAAAAAAAATTGGCTGGCCATGTTTGCCGCAGTGGTTTCGAGCACAGAATTAACAACTGGCTGTCGACCAATCAGTATGTGAGTGATTATGAAATCAAAAAGAAGGATTTTATCAAATCACTGCTTGTGATGATGCATTCGGCATAAGATCTGGCACACACAACAGTTACTCCAAAGTGCTATCCGTAGCACTTAATCTTTGGAATTATCTTAATCCTGTAAAATGCAGCCATTTTCAGAATGAGCTTATGCAATACTATATAATCCATGCGGTCAGTGTATAAGCTGTATTTTTGTCAATGTATCAGCACCAACCCGAGGTAATTTAATATGAAAGTATTCACTCAAATTTTTGCAAATGGCATATCTATCAAAGGCCATGGCACTAATAGCGTCAATGATTTTGTAGGTGGACTTGTTCCGGTAAATATTGAAAAAATGCCCTTTTTCCTTACCAGCCACTTGATATGAAAAACTGACAATGGCGTGTTCATTTTGCTTCATCTCAAGTAACTTCTGCTCACATGAAAATATCAGATCATCATGTTCTCCTTCAAACAACTCCAGTTTCAGTGTTTTTTTTCCCAAGTACATGTCATCAAGTTTGCCATAGACAGTCAGTGTTGATAGTGGTGCTGGTGCATTGAATTCATCACAAAGAATGGGCTGAAACGTTTTATTCTCCAGGTAATGAAAGACCCTCATAGCAACAAACCCACAATTGGCTTTACATTCTGCCTGGTTAATATTGGCAAGAATATCCATGTTCTGCTCCTCAAGCCTATCAGTTTGAGATGCAGTTATATTACTGCTTTGATTTTGTGCGGATAAACAGTCAGAAATCATACATTAGATCAGTGAAGCCGGAATGGGTCGGTACTCTCATTGTTAGCATTAACTTCTTTAAGCGTTAACCAACACAGTGATGTTTTATGCCATTGACCCGCCTCCCAATGCCATGAGGACTATGCCTCTGCGCTCTATAAAAGAAAGTTCATTCTGGTGGCGGTGTAAATGAAGTTTGAGGCCTTTGAGACTGGCTGATTTACGTTGACACAAACTACACTGGTAGGGATACCTTTCTGCTGACAGCTCCTCCTGCCGAATATGGGCATGTTTGGCACAGTTATTGAGTAGACCTTTCCCCTGGTTGAACAGCAATCCCCTGCATGATAGCTTGATATTGTTTCCAAATATTATTTTTTTCCGCTATTTGAGACCTGAGCTCTATCTCTAACCTGTTTTTTTCCGTTATTAGAAATCTGTTTTCTAACTCCAACCTGTTCTTTAACGCTACAATAGCCCTGTTCTCTAACTCAAGCTTGTTTTTTCCCATTATTAGAGACTTCTTCTCTAACTCCAGCCTGTTTTTTTCAGACTTCAACATTTTCACTTCATTGGCAACAGCCTGTTTATTAGCCATTACCCCTTTTCTATATCCTGCTTGATGACGCCTGTTTTTTTCCGCTCTTCTAATATATCTCACGAAACTTTCAACTTCCTTGCTATTTTCTTTCTTGAGAAGCAGATTAAGCTCTTTAGTTGATATCTCAGAAAGTTCCTGACGCGTATACTCTCTATTACCTATAAAAATTTTCTGAGCTGTTTTTTTCAGTGAGTTTTGATCCGTTAAGCCAGCTTCTGTCATTTTGCAGCTTTTGTCTCTGAGATCTGCAGCGACAGAATTATCACACTCTGCTTGACGTTTGACTCCCATGGCTAAGGCCCACTCGTCAATGCTTACCTTTCTGCAAAACGATTTTGAAGCCAGCGTTGCTTGCCTCGAAACAGTCCTGGTCGTCTTGAGAGACATATCGCCAGTATGTGGGCCTACCCCAGTCGCATCGACATTGGCTTGATACATTTATTGACCACCTTTTCTATTGACCACCTTTTACCGATTTTTTCTATGATTTTATTTGAGTTTTAATTAACGCCCCCTGAGGCTAGCTTGAATTTTATATCTGTCCAGTACCCAGATCGGGTAGAGATTCAAGCAAAGACCGAAGGTTCTGGAGCCACATGATGTCGTCTAAGGTTTGCACCGCTGTGTTTTCAAACAGAATATCCATCATCTGTTGTTCATTTTCGGTGAGGTGTGATGGGTCAAAGGGTCTTTCCGGATGATTGAATGGAAGATCAAAAACACTTAACTCCCCACAGTTGCCCTGATGCAATCTGAACTCGATAACGCAATAACTTGTTTCCTTAATTGTTGTTAATTCATAGAGGAAATAATATTTGTCATTGCGCTTGGGCAGAACAAAATCTCGCAAGTAACCAGCTGCCTTGCCCGGATCAGGCAATATCAGTTTTTCATTATCTCTGGTGACAATATAAGGAGTTGATAAAAAAGGGCTATACACATGGTGTTTACCGTGCTGTTGCCTTATTTTGAGGACTTTAAACAGTTCCCGGACTTCGTGAAACAGCCATTGCTCCAACTTTTCATAGGCGGTGCGTTTTTCAGGAAATTCTTTCCAGCCACCGTAGTCCAGAAATATCAGTATTATGACCTTGTACAGGTCGTTGTCCCGATCTCTATTAATGCTTGTGACCAACTCGTTAACGGTCTCATCTGATAGCAGTTGAAACACCTCCTGAAGCTGGCCAGCTCGGATGCACAAAGACACATGGCGGATAACTCTTTGACCACCACGCGTTCTGGTCGTAAAACCGTAGTTAATTATTTTCAGACAGTTGTACGACCAGTGCATTAAGACAGGCAGTGTATTTTCATGTTCCGTTTTTATTCCGAACTCCCTCAACAGAGCGGTAGCGATCTCTTTTGCTTCACACCAACCGGCGGCATCAAGCAGTGAATAGAGTTCCGTTTGCCGGGGGATATTCGCAAGTTGTCTGATATTTTTGAATTCTACAAAAAAGCTGGTCTGTTTGTAATAGTCCCAGCCGACCTCCCGATCCGGTATCTTTATTAATGTCAGAGGTCCTTTGCCGGTCGAGGTGCTGACCTCCGCTTGATTCAGCAGCCCATAGTTAATACCCTGGTCGTGTCTGAGGGAGGTCGGCTCATAGACTGCCGTTAATTGCAAAAGAGTACAGGTACGCTCGTCAAACCCATCGAGGCTTTCCAGCCATCGATTGTATTGTTGGATCAGTTCTTCCAGCGCCATGCCGGTCTCTGAGGGGATGGTTGCCAGCATTTCAAACAGCTTCTCTACCAGCTCACATAAACGCAATTTGACCAGCGTCTCCGATAACAGCGGTGCCAGCACCGTCTCCAGTATTGCCAGTATTTGCTCCCCACCCGTTTGATCAATGGTCAGACTCATTAATGGGTAGCCAAAGTGACATCCGAGGGTTTCCGCAAGTACTGTGCCTTTTCTGAGGGCGATGCCAGGAGCTGTGACTGTGACGTTGTTGGACTCATACTCCATACCAATGAGTCTGGTATTGTTGACTACCGGAGGAAGGCCCAGTATTTGGCTGATATCCCGGTTGAAATACCGACGCTGAACGGCATGGTCAGCCTCAAGAGGTCTGCTACTGTGGGCGGCCGGAACATTCGTTGCAATTGTCGTTGGTAACATAGGCAATGATGGTGGTTGCTCTTTTTCTGATTCAGTGCGTATTGCACCCCCGTATAACAAAAAACAGAAATAAAAAATATAATTTATATTCTTTTTTATTCGACAGCAGGGGGGATGAAAAGTTCATTTAGTAGAGTGTCAAATGTACGGAAAGGAAACCTCTGACTATCAGTGCAAGACGGCTCACAGCATTTGGATACTGCCGTTTTTTCCAAAGATCAGGCTGCCTGAGAGCATGTTGCCGCTGTGGATGTCCCGGTTTTGCACTGTGGATGTCCCGGTTTTGCATTGCATCACACACTCGCCCGCAGATGGAACTTTTTCGCAAACTCAGGTTCTATTAAGACTTGGAAGAGAGGGAAATATAAGAACTATCTTATGCCATTCGATGTTCCATGTAATCAAGCAGGATTATCGTCCAGAGTTCCACTGCAATTAGCAGAATCAACACCTGACCAACAGCTACAACCTGGCTATTTCAACTGCTTGCCCGTTGAGGTTATTCAACATATCGCAAATAAACTGACACTGCCCGACGCGCTCCGGCTCAAGCAGACATGCCATAATGCCAACAATTCTATTGATCAAAAGATTATCGAAGATTTAAGGCATCGAATTCAGTTCAAAAATATGAAAACAGTAGTACATTCGAGCAAATATGAGAGTTTAAAATCAATCTACAATTCAGGCAAATTTGATCATTTTTTTAAACGATATGTATACGACCAACACTCAGGACTTGTTAAAGATCCAGAACGAGTAGACATTAAATGTTTCCTGGCAATTATGGAGCTGGGTAACGCAACCACTAAATACAAAGATGAAAAATATACAATGTATACAGGACTCTTTGAAAATGGGCATGTTTTTCTTATTGCACCTCGTCAATCCTCCAGTATTGAAGAGGATACAAATGCAAACAACCCCAACAAAGTTTTATTTAACGGAAATACATCCAGTGTAAATGTTGAAGCTATTTATTCGGGTAGAAGTTTTCAGGAAGTAAAGAAACTGGTAAACATAGTGCATAGTAACACTCCGCTATCAATACACATCTCTCATATTCTTGAGCACGAGTATCAGTAAGAAGCTGTTTTAAAACTACTTAAGCCTTCGCAGAATTATGCGAATCATGCATATATAAACGAAGGCTTCTGAACTCCTTGGCAACTGTTCATAGTCTTTAGACAGTTCCCTTTTGGGCTTACAGCGATAAAACCACTCTTCAAGGTAACCTCGGTAACCACAATCAGCCCAGACTTTCTGGATTTTTTTAAAGTGTTTCTTAAGGTGATCACGTGGTCGTCCATTCTTTGGAGTATCATAGCCAGGGTCAGGAAACAGTGGTTCAAGGATTGCACACTCGTTATCAGTCAGGTCGGAAGGGTAAGTAGCTAACCATATGAAATCATATACCGTAGTTATAGACGACTTTAGATTTTTATCCTGGGTTAATGATCAGTAACTTTTACAACAGGCTCTGAGTTGTTGAAACTCATCAAAAAGGAAAACTGAAGGAGCATATCACCCCTTCAACATATCAAACACCACCCGTGCAAACCCTCTGGCCAGCTCCGGGTTGGACAGGTACTGCAACATCATCTCCTGGTGAGCTTCGTTGCTGTCCATCACCGCATCATCAATGGCCTTCGGGAAATCCCCCAGCAAGGCCTGTTCAGCGGTGTTATTGGCAATCTGTTTCATCACCGTGTCGTTTTCCGCCAGCTTGTCCCGAACGGTATAGGCATAATTGATCAGGTCCGCATCCGACAGGTTGTCGGTAATAAACAGCTCATTCAATCGGGTAAGAATCTGCGACAGAAACTCCTCTTTCTTATCCTTGGGTTTGGCAGTACCCATATCGCTGCCCGGTTCCAGTTTGTACTCCGGACTGTCTTCCTTAAGCTGAATGTCCTGCTGCCGGATTTTGGCAAGACGATAGTGGCTCATCACCACGTTATCAAGGTCAATATCATCTTCGTCCAGAACCTGTTCCCGGAGCAGCGGCCGCAGGTAGCGGGCAAACAGGCTGAGCTGTTCCAGTTCAATATCATCGTAATCGACAATCTGGGACATAAACTCGTAGTAACGGGTATAGCTGCCCAGATCTTTCTTGAAAATCTCCAGCCGGTCTTTTTCCTGCTTGCACTCCTTCAGGCTGTTTTCCCCGTTGGCGATCAGCACCGCATCGCCGGACTTTTTCATCCGGTCCAGCATATCCCTGGCCTGCTCATAAGCCGCCACCGCAGAGCTGTAACGCTTCTGCCACCGTTCCACCGCAGGCTTACAGATATTACTGACAGCAGCATTGCTTTTCTTTCGGGTCAGGAAGGCTTCGCAGAACCGCTCCACTTCATTCCAGGTAAAAATGCCACTGGCCCGCAGCTTTTCATGCAGCTCAAAGATTTTGTCCGGGTCAGACACATCTGCCAGTTCTGCTGTCTGGTAGTAAGGCTGGAAGGCAGCCAGAATATCGTCCGGCTCATTAACAAAGTCCAGCACAAAGGTGCCGCTCTCCGCCTTGCCGGGATAAGTGCGATTAAGGCGGGAAAGGGTTTGCACACACTCCACACCACCCAACGGTTTATCCACATACATGGCGCAAAGCTTGGGCTGGTCAAAACCGGTCTGGAACTTATTGGCCACCAGCATAATCTGGTAATCGTCGGTATCGAACGCCTTACGCATATCCCGTCCTTTGAGGCCGGGGTTCATATTTTTTTCCGTAAATTTCTCATCAAGAATGGCGGCACTGTCCGGATCATTCTGGTCGAACTGCACCTCACCGGAAAAGGCTACCATCACGGCAATGGAACTCTTGTGTTCAGCCAGGTACTTCTCAAAGGCCAGCTTATAGCGTACCGCTTCCTTGCGGGAGCTGGTCACCACCATCGCCTTGGCCTGACCACCCAGCAGTCCCATAACATGTTCCTGAAAGTGCTGGACGATCACCTTCACCTTCTGGCTGATATTGTGCTCATGGAGGCGTACCCAGCGCCCCACCTTCACCTTGGCACGTTTGCTGTCCACTTCCTCATCGGTAGCGGCAATCTTCTGGGCCAGCTTGTAGGCAACTTTGTAATTGGTGTAGTTCTTCAGCACATCCAGGATAAAGCCTTCTTCAATGGCCTGTCGCATGGAGTACACATGGAATGCCTGGGGCAGGTTCTTCTTTGAAGGTGGTTCATCCGGATTAGCCAGCCGACCAAAAGTTTCCAGCGTCTTCGCCTTTGGCGTAGCTGTAAAAGCAAAATAACTGAGATTGCCGCTCTTCCGTCGTGCGGCAACAGATGCATTCAACTTGTCTTCTGCCGATAGCTCTGCTTCTTTTGCTTCACCATCCACCATCAACACTTTTTTCAACTTCCTGGCAGTATCGCCCGTCTGGGAAGAGTGCGCCTCATCGGCAATAATGGCATAACGACGTTTCTGCAGATTGGTACTGCTCTCAATAGCTGCCAGTACAAACGGAAAGGTCTGTATGGTCACGATAATAATCGGCTGGGCATTTTCCAGGGCACTGGCCAGCTTCTCTGATTTGGAGCCCTGCCCTTCTTTACTGTTAATACGCCCCACCACCCCATCGGCGTGTTCAAACTGGTAAATGGTATCCTGAAGCTGATCGTCCAGCACCGTCCGGTCAGTAATCACGATCACAGAATGGAACTGTTTATCGCCATCGTCTTTATAAAGGGTGGATAACTGATGAGCGGTCCAGGCAATAGAGTTGGACTTGCCGGAACCGGCACTGTGCTGCACCAGGTAACGATGCCCGTTAACTTCGGTACGGGCAGCGCCAATCAGTTTACGCACCACATCCCACTGGTGATACCGAGGGAAAATCAGCGTCTCCTTTTTGGTTTTGCGGCCTTCCCAGTCTTCGGTCTCCTTAATCTCAAGGTGAGCGTAACGGGCAAGAATATTCAGCAGGTTATCCGGCAGCAGCACCTCATTCCACAGGTAATCGGTGGCATAGCGGTTCTCATCGTCGGGAATATCATTACCAGCGCCGCCTTCTTTTGTCCCCTTATTAAACGGCAGGAAGAAGGTATCAGCACCGGCCAACCGGGTTGCCATATAAACCTGATACTGGCTGACAGCAAAATGCACCAGCGCACCCCGCTTGAAGGTAAGCAGCGGTTCCGGCTTACCGGTTTCCGGGTCTTTGGGCTGGCGAGTGGTTTTATACTGCCGAATGGCGTTATCCACGGACTGCTTGAACTCGGATTTCAGCTCCAGCGTCGATACCGGCAGACCATTGATAAACAGCACCAGATCAATGCGCCACGACCTGGCCTTTTTACCGGTTTCAACAAGGTGCTCATCGGTAGCATAGGGCGAATACACCAGCTCCGGCACAAGGCGACAACGGTTTTCTTTATAACGGGCCAGCGTATCCGGGTTCAGATCATGCTCCGGCATAAACTGGCACAGGCGAAACCGGGCATTGCGAATCTTCAGGCCATGACGTAACACCCCAAGGGTACCGTAACTGCGTAGCTCTTTATCAATGGCATTGGGGGCAGCCTTATTAAGCTGCGTCACCAGATGGCTGATAAAGTGCTGTTCCGAATCCGAGGGGAATACCTTACAGAACTTCTCCCACTCCTTCGCCTGAGTCTGTTTGACAAAACCAAGCACATCGCTGGTGTACAGCGCCGTTTCCCGGTGGTACTGGTCGCCGGAACCCAGCAGCCACCCATTGGCCTGCATCTGGGCGATTATTTCGTTCTGGAAAACGGCCTCAACGGTGGCGTCCCTGCTCATACACTACTCACTTTTGTTCTCAATACGCTGGCGGGCATTGTGAATGGCCTGCTGGAAGCGTTCTTCCAGCACCGCTTTGGGCGGCAGGCTGGTCAGGTAATCCGCCACATGGATGCCGCTTTTATCCAGCTCCAGCAGTTCAACCTCCTGATCATTTTTACCAGAACAAAGAATAATACCCAGGGGGGAGGCCTCATCGGGCTGGCGGTCATATTTATCCAGCCAGCGCAGGTAAAGCTCCATCTGTCCTTTATGTTCTGCCTTGAAGTTACCTACCTTAAGGTCAATGGCAACCAACCGCTTAAGTTTGCGATTGTAGAACAACAGATCAATATAAAAATCATCACCTCCGATCTGAATACGATGCTGCCGTGCGACAAAGGTGAAGCCCACGCCCAGCTCCAGCAGAAATTGTTGCATCTCCCGCAGAATGGCGTCTTCAAGATCCTTCTCCAGGTAAGCGTCATTCATTTCCAGAAAGTCGAGTACATAAGGATCTTTGAGTACCATTTCCTCATTGAGCTTGCCTTGGCTTCTGAGAATCTCCAGTTCCCTGGTAATGGTCAGCTCAGGTTTTTTGGACAGGGCTGTTCGTTCAAATAACAGTTTGTCGATACGGTCTGCCAGCGTACGGACTGACCAGCGCTCCTGTATTGCCATGGTCAGATAGAACTCTCGCTTCAGGCTATCCTCAAGGCTGATCAGTGCGGTGAAGTGGCTCCAGCTCAATTGTGCAGACAGTGTCTGCACAATCTCCAGAGAGGGAAACAACTCCGCAAACCGGATCATTTGAAACAGATTACGGCGAGACCAGCCGCGACCAAACGCCTGAGTCAGTCGTTTGGACAAGCCGACAACCACCTCCTGGCCATAATTCGCACGTTCACCTTTGAGCACCTCGCTATTGATGCGCTCCCCCACCTGCCAGTAAAGCAGAGTCAGTTCGGCATTCACAGCCACTGCAGCCCGCTGGCGGGCGGACTGGATCAGGCCTTTGATTTCGCTGAACAGGGTGTCTGGGTGCTCCGGCGCTTCAGGCGGTTTGCTCATGGGGGGCCTCGGGGTGTTTTTGTTGTGGGTGGGCAGTGGGTTTCCAGTCGCGGACGTCTATTTTGCCTGTAATTGCGGCAGAGATCAGGGCGGTGCGGCGTTCTGTTAGTAGCCTGACTTGATCTTGTCCCTGGGCTTCAATGGCATCGTACTTTTTCATTAATGTCTTCAGGTGATCAATGATCGCTCTACGCTCCTCAAAAGGAGGGATAACTAACGGCGTTTCCTTGATATTACTTGAGGATATAGATGCCAGATTGGTGCTTTGCTTGGCTACCCTATAGAAATGAAACTTGGCATATGAAGAACCTGTGAGTAGTGCAAGCCACTCTGGTTCAATATCTTTTGGCCTGATTGCAAAAACATGATTCTGGTGGATGCACGGTGCAATTTCACCTTTCCATACAGCTCCACGGCCAAGTTTATCGTTATCCCCACCCTCGTTCATTAGAACATCACCCTTTTTCAGTTCATAACGTTCCAACTGATCAGGCTCAATATGAATTTTATGAACCTCATTTAATTTTAAATAACCATCCTGGACATTAGCCACTCGAAGCATGGGCACTTCGATTGTTATTTTGCCCGCAAGGTCTTTGCCTTTTGGTATACCAGACTGTAGATCAGCAACATGCTTGAGCCGTCTGACAATCCAGTGCTCCGGCACTTCCCCAAGCCACTCCACACCAGAGTCTTTCATCGGTGCATCAGGGTTAAGGCCTTTGGTCACAACATGGCTGATCACCGCCTGACGCTTCTCTTGCAGCAGCCGGATCAGGGTTTTCTGCTCTTCGATCAGGGTGTCTATTTTGGCGGTTTCGTGATCCAGAAAGTTGGTGATTAAATGCTGCTCATCAATAGGAGGAAGTAACTTACGGAGATAAACAAACCTCTCAGCCTTAATACCCAATGCTGTTGAGCCAGACGCGTACATTTTCAAAGACTGCTGAAACTCTTCAGACATGAGCAAGTACTTGAAATAGTAATTATCAAGAACACCAGCCATACCAGAAAACTTAATGATTCTTTGAGCTAATGCAAAATCAGTCCGGTCTACAGTTGCCACCTCACCTAAAGGAGCTTCAGTAGTAAAAAGGACATCTCCCAATTCAGGCTTACCTCGAATCATCACTGCCTCATAGTCATCAGGATCAATAAACTCCTGAGACTTATCATACTGAAGCTTGCCTTGCTTAATGTTTCTGGCTGTTACAAGCAACATACCAGACTCAGTTTTGTTAGGTGTTTTTCCCCGATAATCAACGATTGATGATAAGTATTTTTTAAATCCCGCTACTATCCAGTGAGCAGGAATAGGGCCAAACCACTCAACACCAGAATCCTTATACTCGGGATAAGGCTTATATTTACTGCTAATGGCCGCCATCACGAATGCACCTCCGCCAGCAGCTTCATAATCCGCCCACTGACCGCATCCAGATCGGCATCAATGGCTTCCAGGGCTCGGGGTGGCTGGTACACATAGAAGTGGCGGTTAAAGGGAATCTCATAGCCGACAATACCGATCTCACCGTCCTGCTCATCCCGCTTGCTGGCATTGATCCAGGCATCCGGCACATGGGGCGTCACTTCCCGCTGGAAGTAGGTTTCGATCAGCATTGAAGTGGCAACGGATGGATCAAGGGGAATGTTCTCGTTATCCCGCAGGTCGCCATCAGCTTCAAACTCGACGACGTTGCCTCGGTATTCAAAGGCACCGTAGAGGGGCTGCGACTCTTCTTTTAATACCTTTTTGACAACGGGCTCGGCCTCCGGGTTCTTATGGGTAATGGCATCCAGAAGCTGCTTCTTCTCTTTGGCATCCAGCTTGATCGCCCGCTTTTTAATCACTGCCTTCAATAATTCATCAAAGCGATTGAAATCATCGCTGTTCTCAATACCAACCTCAGACTGAAGCTGTTGCGCCTTTTCCATCAGCTTGCGCTGGAACAACCACAGTTTGGTATCCAGTACTTCTTTAACCTGTTTCTCTTTCAGCTCGGTGAAGTCTTTTTTGATTTTGTTGCGGATGGCTTCTTCCTGGTCTGCCAGTGTCGAGTAGCAGGCATCGCCAAACTGTTCGAATAGCCAGCGCATTACATTGTTAAACGGTTTGGGCGCATAACGCAGGCTGGCAACGGCTTCATCGGTAAATCGGACGGAGAGGCGCAGGGGGCGTTCTACCGTTATACGACGATAACCGAACTGGTATGTCTCAAATAGTTTGCTGATTGCTATGCCATTGGAGTCAGTAGCTTCCGCCTCAAACTTGCCAAAACAGCGAGTCACCATGGCACGGTCTTCCGGGTTCATCATATTGCGCTTGGAACCCAGGGACTTGCGCATCTTGCCAAACAGCTTCGCACCATTGATAAGCTGGACCTTGCCCTTACGCTCCGCCGATTTTTTGTTGGATAGCACCCAGATATAGGTCGCAATGCCAGTGTTGTAGAACATATCGGTAGGCAGGGCGACAATGGCTTCCAGCAGATCGGCTTCCAGAATATAGCGTCGAATCTCACTTTCACCACTGCCCGCGCCGCCGGTAAACAACGGCGAACCGTTCAGGATAATACCAATACGGCTGGGGTTTTGATTATCGGGCGTTATAGCCCGAAATTTGCTGATCAGGTGCATCAGGAACAACAGGGAACCATCGGATACCCGTGGCAGACCCGGGCCAAAGCGACCATCAAAGCCTTTCACGTCATGTTCTGTTTTGACCGTACTTTCGATCTTCTTCCAGTCCACTCCGAACGGTGGATTGGAGAGCATATAATCAAACTGCTGACTGGCAAGCTGGTCATTGGACAGGGTGTTGCCCAGCTTGATACGGCTGACATCCTGCCCCTTGATCAGCATATCGGCTTTACAGATGGCGTAAGACTCCGGGTTCAGCTCCTGACCAAAGGCGCGCATCACCGCATTGGCGTTATGTTCATGCACATATTCCATACCGGAAGAAAGAAAGCCACCAGTACCGGCAGTGGGATCGTAAATGGTGCGGATAATGCCTTCTTTTGTTAAGGCATCGTCATCTTCCATAAACACCAGGGAGGTGGTGAGCTGGACAATATCCCGTGGGGTAAAGTGCTCTCCGGCGGTTTCGTTAGAGCTTTCGGCAAATTTGCGGATCAGCTCCTCAAACACCAGGCCCATATCGTGATTGGAAATGGCATCCGGGCTCAGGTCGATGCTGCCGAACTTCTGCACCACCTTATACAACAGGTTGGCCTCCTGCAGGCCGCCAACAAATTCATCGAACTTGAAATGTTCAAAGATCTCCCTGGCATCCCGTGAGAAGGCAAGCACATAGCTTTCCAGATTGTCTTTAATACCGATCTGTCCAAGTTTGGAGAGATCCATCGGTGATGTATTAAAGAAGGACAACCCGGCCGCCCGCAACAACAGCTTCTCCCGTCCCTCTTCCGGCAGGTTCATCACCGTCACTTTTTCATACTGGGCCAGCACCGCTTCTTTGGTAGGCTCCAGCACACACTCCAGACGCCGGAGCAAAGTAAACGGCAAAATGATGCGACCGTACTGGGACTGTTTAAAATCTCCCCGCAGCAGGTCGGCAACGGACCAGATAAAGGCGGCAAGATTGTTATGGGTGTTGGACATAATGGGTACTTGGCATCAGGGACAATAATGCCGGGGAACAAATAAGCAGACAGGCTCGCTGTCATATAGACGAAGGCAGAGCATCAGACCCGGCTATGGGAAATTGGTTACCGGGGGAGTGTACCGTTAATTAACTATCGGATGTAGTCGAGATGGTAAATATGCTGGGACTAAACAATCATAATCCAGTAACCGACTTGGTATTCAGACGGAGGACATAGCCAAAATGTTCCTCTCTTTGCTTATCTTTAAAACCCAGTAGATCACCCACAGCACATTCGAGCATCATCACATTCTGAACTCAGGAAGCTCACCTTCGCCATAAAGCTCTCCCTTTAAGCGGCTAAACAGTTTTTGTAACGTCCCTGACAAGTAGCTTTCAAATTTCCCCTTACCCAGAGTGCGTTCATAAACATCGGCAGGTATAAATCGCCGCATTTCAGTTTTAAGCCCACCGCCGGTCACTATTTCAGGGATATTCCGAATCAGCTGATCCAGCCGCTGCTCAAAGTCATCAAGCCGGTAGTCGTTCACTTTCTTCTTCACCAGCTCAACATTCACTTCAGCACCCTGTTGCTGAAGCCAGGGCAGGTCCCAAATATCACGGTAACGAATGTATTTTTGTGTTGCAGGCAAAGCGATCAGTTTGTCTGCCAGCACTTCGTCAAGGGTTTCAGTAAAAACCAGAGTGTCTCCATAACCATCGGGAAGAAACGGGTAATTCACTCGTAGCGGCAATGCTTCTTTGGTATATGCCGGAACATTAGCGACTTCAATCTTGATTTTTTGCCGGGGAATATCTTTACGCTTCGGAGAGATTATTACTGAGATTTGCCATTTATCAATATTCATTTGTGCATAACAAGGCTCTTTTCTAAGCGTCGCCGGCTCTTTAACCAATACCTCCAATCCATATCTGGCCCCAATATAGTCCTCAATACAGGTCTTTATATTGGCAAGAGAGGCTGACGAAAAATCCACCCCTCCAACAAAATCCAGATCCTCACTGAACCGGTTACCTCCATGACACAGACGAAGCGACGTACCGCCCTGAAACACCAACTGATCCAACAGGCCTTCCCGGTCAAGACAGAACAGAATGTCATAGTGAAGCAGCTCTTTCTCAACGACTGGCCGCATTAGTGCGAGATGATTATTTTGCATAATCCTCTCAACCAGCTGTGAAAAATCTTCAGTGGTCATTTTCATAACTCTGTGACTCCTTCACCAAATGACTATTCCTCCCCACACGCCTCAAATCACGCATAGCCGCCTCAGGCGTAGCAATTTTTAACGGTCTGTCACGATCAACGACACTGTCCAGAATATCGGCGACTGAACGGCGGGTATGGGTAAATTCAAGAACCCCAAAAGGGGTTTTATACTCTCCCTTCCGGCCTGTGGTCATAATGGTCAGCCGATCAACAGGGATTTGGGAAATAACGCCATACTCTGATAGCGCTGATTCCAAACTGATGTAGTTGTACTCCCCCCTTCGCAAGGCTATGGCAATGCGCTCCAGCATATCTGCATTTTTGTTGCTTGAGAGGGTGAACGTATAAATCCCTTTCATCATCCGACGAAGAATATCATTCTTCACCAACCGAACCAGTCCGGCCTGAAAGGCTCGCGGGGAGTCTTCACTAAAGATTTTGCCCAAATCCCTGGCGGTAAAAACCGAATGTCCCATCCGGTCAAAAGCCGATAGCCGGTGGATTGCAGTGGCCTGATCCATCGTTACCACTCCTTCATGTAAACGTTTTAATCACTTAAATGGTGTATTTCTGTCTACATAATAGCAAAATACACAGCATATAAACGCGAACAACATTAAATAGTGGTATTTATGTCTACTTATTGGCCAGTTGATTAAGGTCAGTTACCGGTACCTTAATCCCTGCCAGTGGCTGGTTTTCTTGGCGTAGCGTTGTTTCAGCTCGGCCAGCCTCTGGTCATAGGCTGTTTGTCTGTTCAGCATTTTGGCCATCAGCTGAAGATCGCCAAGCTTTGTTGACAGCTCGGAATACACGGTAGATGAGCCTCTTTGCTCAAACAGTTCTTCCACCCGACGCCAATAGGCCTCTTCATTGGCAGCAACGCTTTCGGCCTTTTGCTGCTGTTGCAGCTGCTTTTGCATCATGGCCTTTTCATCAGCCTTTTTCCGCAGCTCCCGGGCAGAAGCCAGCAGATGGCCAACCGTGACTGAACTGCTGCGCGGTATTTCCTGAGTTTGATCCACCAGGGCGGCAAACTGTTCTCTTCGTGCAGTACCGGTTTCATCTAACAGTAACGCTTTCAGCTGGGCTCTGGCCGTCGCTTCCGGGAGTTGCATGACATATTGATCAATTAACACTTCAGGCTCAACACTGGCATAATCCGGTTTGACCCTGGCCGACGCAACAACCCGTTGGGCATCCAGTTTCAGGAAATCGCACAACGCACTCTGGCTGGCAGAAAGGTCATCAAGGCCCAGAGGGATGGCGGGGGACAGCGCATCCGGTTCCAGCTCATCCAATTGAGACAACCAGGCCAGATACAGTGAACGATAGTCACCGTGCATCAGCTCACTGCGAATGTTCAGCAGGCTGCCCATCCAGCCATCGCCTTCATCCCACTCATCGTCGTAGCCGTCTTCATCTTCATAGACAAATTCAATAATCCAGTGCGCGCCAGACGATTTGTAAGTGCAGATATCCCCCTGGAGGTAACGCAGCAGTGTCGATTCATCAATAAGATGACGAGGCACCTTAATCGCAAAAATTTTGCAACCAAAATTGGAAACATAAACATAAGCATCGAAGAACCTGCTCAGTAACTGCCTTGGGTCGGCTTTTAAATCACCGTAGTTATAGGTGTTACAGAACCGGGTAGACGATATCTGTGCCCGGCTGGAAATCCCCCGAAGATACCCCATCTCCTCTTTCGACAACTGCCGGTCAACGGCCACCAACTCGTAATACTGGTATTCACTCATAACTGTTATGCCTTCTGCACCTTTCTACAGCTTACGTACCTCGTCAAGGCTGACCACATTATCTGGCAAAGCCAATGAACTCTCCAGCCCAATAACAGTAGCTGCTGCTGCAGGAAATGGATTCGGAAAATTCTCATCCGGCGTTTGTGGATATGCCCATTCAGACAAACCTCTGGCAAACCGGAACAGCCAGTCATCCACCATCCGCGACATGGGAATAAACGACTCCATTCGTTTTGCACCGGGAAACGCCCTGGCCTTTTTGTGAACACAATTGAACATGGATGGCAAGAACAATCCATTGATAATCATCAGACAAACAAGCAAGCAAGCCGGTATAGACGACGCTGGAAAGGGTTTGACACAAGACACAAATAAAAGAGAGTAACTTGATGAGAGGTGTAGGCTATACGTAGATTGGAAATCATGAAAGGCAAATGTATGAGCGCTTACTCATGCACGCAGATACCTCTATTATGATTATGGCGCACCCGAGAGGATTCGAACCTCTGACCTCTGCCTCCGGAGTGATCATTCACCCCATCATCCCAGCCATTGCCTTACAACTTAAAACAAGCCATTATATAGATAACTCATTGATATATATAAAGTTATCACCCACCCACATATTGTACCATGTTGCATGGAATTGTATATCGCTGTCTGAGTTTTACTGGAAATATACTGGAAAAAAATCACTTCCGGCGCTCATTCAAATAATAAAGAGGTAAACGGACATGCCTAAGACCACCAATGAGAAAATTTCATTCACCAACACTTCAGTTGATGACCTGAAACCCAGAGACAAATCATATCGGGTATGGGAGCAAAAACAGCAAGGTCTCTATGTCCTTGTCAGCCCGAAAGGCACCAAAACATATTATCTCAGCTACACAGTGCCGGGTTGCAACCAGAGAAAGGATTTTAAGTTGGGTCGTCATGGAGCTATCACCCCATCTGATGCCAAAAGAATGGCGAAGGCATCCCTAGGAGAGGTAGCCAAAGGTATTGATATTCAGGCTTCCAGAAATGATTCACGTCGCCAGGCAGAGCTGGAAAAAAGCAGCACTCTTGGTGCATTCATCGAGCAGCGTTATAGGCTTTGGGCTCTTACCCACAAAAAACAAGGTGAGGAGGATCTCAAGCGAGCAGAGAGGCATTTCGGAAAGTGGTTCGACCTTCCACTATCAGAAATATCAGTTCGGCGCCTGACACTCTTTCAGACAGAACAGCTCAAGAAGGGCCGGAAAGCATCGGGTATCAACCGGGACGTAAACTGCATAAGAGGAATATTGAGTAAAGCCGTAGATTTTGAATTGCTGGAAGGGACCCCATTACGCAAGCTCAAGAACCTTCCCGTTGATAAGAATAAGCGCGTTAGATACCTCTCCATAGACGAAGAACAGCGTTTGCGTATTGCTCTGGACAACTACGATGATGAGCAGAGGAACAAACGAGTCCGCTATAACCAGTGGCTTTTGGAACGGCGTCGTCCAAATATTCCAGAATTGGCTAGTACTTTTGCATGCCATGTAAAGCCGGTTGTCCTGATCGCTCTGAATACCGGTCTTCGCATTACCGAGGTGCTTGAGCTGAACTGGAACCAGGTCAATATAAATCAGCGCCTACTGACAGTGATAGGAGATAGAGCCAAAAACGGCCAAACCCGTCATATTCATCTGACCGATGAAGCCCATTACGCCTTTCGGGAGTGGCGTAAACAAAATATGGAAACCAAGGTCATTTTTCCTAATAAAAAAACGGGCAAGCCCATGAAGGATATTAAATCCTCCTGGACGAAGATCAGAAAAGAAGCAGGCTTATATAAACCAAAAGAAGAGGATTTACACTTCCGCTTTCATGATCTTCGACACTCATTTGCCAGCAACATGGTAATGGCGGGAGTTGACCTGAACCATGTCAGGGATGCGATGGGTCATCAGTCTATTGATATGACACTCAAATATGCTCACCTGGCCCCTCAATCCAGGCAGTCTGCTATTGCTGTACTGAATGATTATATGAAGGCTTCCAGACAGGCTATGGATGAAGGTGTATCTGAGATCAGTAATGAGCCAGAACAGGAGAAATCTGAAATAGCCTGACCTTCCCATTATAAACTTGGAAAATGCCATTCATTATTAGGTGTGCTCAGATTTGAGTACACCCCCCCTTTTTTTCTATCCTGTAACCTAAGAAAAATCAGGGGTAGCTATCAGATGACTACAAAAGTATAAGATGCGTCCAAACTTGGACACATCGGAATTTTCAGTAACTGTCCATGTAAAAAGATTAACCTTTCTGAAATCAATTCACTCATGACAGTGCTCACATTTGGGCACTGCAAACTTTCCAGTTCCTTAAATTGAGGATTTGAAAATTAATAGTATTTACCCAGCCTTCCCCAAGTTTGAGGAGACCCATCTCACAATATTTCATCAATGACTATCAGCAAGTTTGCTGACACCCCACCAGCAATAGCTATTAGTGGCACTGTCCAAACTGACCACCTCTGCTGTTCAAATGTGACCCACCCTGCTGTTTTTGTGTGACCACCCCGCTGTTCATAGTCCAGTGTATTTTTTGAAATCATCCATCCTGCTCTTCAGCTTCAGGATCAGTGGATGGCTATTCGTACGGTTCGGATCGTCGTCGAATAATACGGACTCAAGCTTTTCGGCTTCTGTCAGGAATACTGACCACAAAAAAGCCTTTTCATCAGCAGCGTTTTTTGTCAACCCGATTTTTCTGGCTTGGGCCAACCATTCTCCATAAAGTTTCAAACTGCCAGAGAAAACAAGCTCACAGTGAGCGAAAAAACCATTAATCAGCTGGCGTTGATGGTCATTATGATCATTAAACTCAAAATAGAATGGATCATAAACCGACGTTGTAAACAGGTGCTGCAGTTGTTCAGATATTGTCGTGTAAAGTTCTTCTGCAACAGCAGATAATGGCGTTAGTAAGCTCTGTCTGAGAAACAGTTTGGTTACTGTCATCTGGCAGCCATGTGCCCGTCGACAAGTATTTTTCTGCTCAGCCCACCCCTCTTCAATAGCCAATGCCAGAAAACAGGTCAGCGAATCAAGCGTGTAAGGCACTTCAAGTTTATTAACAGTTTTGGCCCTTAATGTCTGTCTTCTGACAGCGCTATTTTCATCACTGAAGAGTTTGCCCCTGTACATTGAGGGCAGCTGTAACAGGATATGGTTTAAAAAATCCTGATCAATCTACTGTTGATCAATGAGTTCCCAAAAGCAATGACAGAGAATGCCTTTCGCCCCCTTTGTTTTACTGCATGATTCTACTTGGTTTACCAACTTTTCCTGAGAGGCAGGCTGCCCGTTTTCTTTTCTGTTCCAGAACCTTGAAGAATGGTTCAGCCAGCCGGGTTTCTTCTCTGCCAAAACAGAGTCTTCCAGCAAGCACTTCTTAATCTGGTAAGCGGTTTTTACCCCAAGGCGTTCTTTTATCCAGGCAACCCAGTATCGCGTGGTCAAGGATCGTGTTCTCCGCGACAAACGTTTGTAATCAGTAAAGGAATACATAAGAAAAAAATTGCGCATTGGATGTGCGAAAATTGCGCTGTGCCCGGCAGGGCCTTGGTATATCAGCACTTATCTTTTTCAATGCAAAAAAAGTCGTGCCTTTTTTCTAAAAATAAGCCGCTACGCAAGAATTGTAAAAGCGCTTATTCTTACTAAATGACCACTTATCACTGATATAGATGTGTGGAGGTTAGCTTGAGTACTGGACAGCCTGAGGCGAGGGTGACCGCGTTATCGGCCAAACTGGAAAGTGACCTGCTGACGCTTTATCGCTCACCCGTATTGAGCGGGGAGCAACTTCGTCAGGCAATGGGGTATCGGACCATGGGCGCATTGCGCCAGGCCATCAATCAGCACCATTTTCCTGTGAGGCTGTTTACTATGGCCAAGCGGCGGGGGCGATTTGTCCTGGTCGCTGATGTTGCCCGGTGGCTGGCAAAACAGAGTATTGAAAACTCGTTCAACACGACTGAAGAGGATGAGCAATAAGTAACTGAGAAAGCTTGTTATTCCATTTCAAGGCACTGAAAGCAAAAAGCCAGAGTTGTCGGGACTCTGGCTTTTCACGGGAGGATGAGATAAGACTCAGTCCCCTCATTTAAGCTTTCCAGCTCAACCCTGTCAAATGTCTACATTGATTGGCTGGGTTGAGTTTGCCTTGTTTTCCCATGTTCTTGATGAAAACAAGGAGGATG